>CANHNT010000107.1 GCA_947461985.1 Bacteroidota bacterium
ACCGTTTTTAAAGCATACGAAAACAATCGAATAGATTGCTGGTTTAAGCATAAATAAATTCGAAGTTTTAAGTTTAGGATTTGTATTTCCGTCTTTCATGGCAAAAGCAAAAGAGTTAGTTTTAAATTTAAATATGTAATTTGTAATTAACTCTGACAGGGCTCAAAGCCCTGTCAGAGTTTTGCTACGAATCAAAAAAGAACAAATCAAAAAGCCCCACAAAGTCTTTCACTCAAAACGGAGCGTCGCCACAAAAGATGAAGAAAGCATAGACCTCGATTCCATAAAAATAAATGGGCATAATTTTTAAAAACTATTCCTTTCAAAATTTGTATTTTCGCTTTCATGGCAAAAGCAAAAGATTCGGTTTCTCCTTTAATGCAACAGCATAATGCGATTAAGGCAAAATATCCTGATGCAGTTTTGCTTTTTAGGGTGGGCGATTTTTATGAAACCTTCGGGCAAGATGCCATTATTGCTTCGCAAGTGTTGGGCATTACGCTCACCAAACGAAACAATGGTGCGGCAAATTCGCAAGAGCTGGCTGGTTTTCCTCATCATAGCATGGACACGTATTTGCACAAATTGGTTAAAGCTGGTTATCGTGTGGCTGTATGTGATCAATTGGAAGACCCGAAATTTGCAAAGGGAATTGTGAAACGGGGGGTGACGGAATTGGTAACGCCAGGAACGGCTACCAACGATAAATTGTTGGATAATAATTTCAATAATTTTTTAGCATCCGTTTATATCAATGAAGAAAATCATGGAATTGCCTTTGTAGATATTTCGACCGGTGAGTTTTTTTGCACCGAAGGAAATACAGAATATATCGATAAATTATTGCAAAGTTTTAGACCGAGCGAAGTGATTTTTCAGAAGCATAAAAACAAATTTTTTCAAGAACATTTTGGCAATAAATATTATACCTATCAATTAGACGAATGGATTTATAGTGAGCAATACAGCAATGATGTATTGTTGCAACATTTTCAAACCATTTCATTGAAGGGCTTTGGCATTACAGATATTCCATTGGCTGTAATTGCTGCTGGAGCGATTATTCATTATTTGAAAGATACCGAACATCAGCAATTGAGTCACATTACTTCCATTGCCCGAATTACGAGAAATGATTTTTTGTGGATGGATAGATTTACGATTCAGAATTTGGAATTATTGGATAGTAACCGAGGTGAAAATGGAAATACCTTATTGAAAGTATTAGACAATACGGTTTCGCCCATGGGTTCTCGAATGATTAAACGTTGGTTGTTGTTTCCGTTGCAAGAAGAACAAAAAATTAATCAACGATTAAACACTGTTGAATATTTTATAAAAGAACAAGATATTGCTAAACAACTTGCTCAACTCATTAAGCAAGTGGGCGACATGGAACGGATGGTGGCAAAATTGCCGTTGAAGAAAATTTCACCACGTGAAGTATTGCAATTATCAAAAGGTTTGACGTGTGTAGATGATATTAAAAAAATCATTTTAACGACAACCGATGAATGGACGAAACGCATTGCAGAGCAACTAAATCCATGTCATTCGATTAAAGAAAAAATCCTCAATACAATTATTGAAAACCCTCCAGCATTGGCAAATAAAGGCGGTTTAATTCAAGAAGGGATTTTGGAAGAGTTGGACGATTTAAGAAAAATTGCATTCAATGGTAAAGAATATTTATTGCAAATTCAGCAACGAGAAAGTGAAATAACGGGTATTCCGTCGTTGAAGATTTCGTTTAATAATGTGTTTGGTTATTATTTAGAAGTGACGAACACCCATAAATCAAAAGTTCCCGATACGTGGATTCGTAAACAAACTTTGGCAAATGCCGAACGATATATTACGCCAGAGCTAAAAGAATACGAACAAAAAATTATGGGTGCCGAAGAAAAAATTTTGGCGCTTGAAATGAAATTGTACGATTCATTGTTGCAAGATTTACAAGAATATATTGCGCCTATTCAACTCAATGCGAGTTGGATTGCACAGCTAGATTGCATTTTATGTTTTGCCAATAATGCTATTCAGTTTAAATACAGAAGACCGAATGTTTCGGAATCAAATACCTTGTATATTGAGGAAGGAAGACATCCTGTAATAGAACGAAATTTGCCCATTGGTGAAGAGTATGTTTCAAATTCGGTTACGTTAGATAAAGACAAACAACAAATCATCATTATTACGGGTCCCAATATGAGTGGTAAAAGTGCCTTGTTGCGTCAAACGGTTTTAATAACCTTAATGGCACATGCAGGAAGTTTTGTACCAGCTCAAAAAGCAAATATTCCAATTACCGATAAAATTTTTACACGGGTTGGTGCGTCTGATAATTTGAGTGGAGGAGAAAGTACCTTTATGGTGGAGATGAATGAAACGGCTAGTATTATGAATAATATTAGCAACAAAAGTTTGATTGTATTAGATGAAATTGGAAGAGGAACAAGCACCTTTGATGGTATTTCGATTGCATGGAGTATTGCCGAATTTTTACATAATCACCTACACAAACCACTTACGCTTTTTGCAACCCATTATCATGAATTAAATGAGCTGGAAAATAAGTTAGACCGTGTTCAAAATTTTCATGTTACACATAAAGAAATAGGAAATAAAATTATTTTTTTACGCAAATTAGCTGAAGGTGGAAGCACCCATAGTTTTGGGGTTCATGTAGCTCGAATGGCAGGGATGCCAGTGAGTTTGGTGGAACGTGCCAATGAAATTTTAGCAACGTTAGAAGAAAAAAACGGGAGTGATAAACTCACCACGAATATTAAAAAAATAAGTACACAGCAATTTCAATTGAATATTTTTGACGGCTTAGCAGAAGATTTAAAACGCATTCGAGAATTGCTTGATGCAACAGAAATTAATACACTCACACCGGTAGAAGCATTAATGAAATTCAATGAAATGAAGAGCATATTGAATTTTCATAAGTAGGGAATAATCTTTTATTTAAGTAAGCTAAGAAAATAGTAAAATATAATAGTTTAATAGAACAAGATTTGAATAACAATATTATTTTAATTCTATCCTATTAAAATTTGTAAATTTGCAGCCCAATGATTGCACAAAAAGTTAGAGTTACAAAGAAATTTACGTTTGATATGGCACATGCCCTTTATGGTTACGATGGTCCTTGTAAAAATATACATGGCCATACCTATCATTTAAGTGTAACGTTAATTGGCACGCCTATACAAGATAATGGGGATGTAAAATTAGGAATGGTGGTCGATTTTGGTGATTTAAAAAAAATTGTAAAAGACAATATTTTAGAAATTTATGACCATGCTTTAGTATTAAATGAAGATGCACCTTATTCAAAATCTGAAGTTATTTCAAATGAATTTGAAAAAGTAATTTTAGTACCCTATCAGCCCACTTGCGAAAATTTATTATTGAGTTTTGTTGAAAAACTAAAACCTCTTTTTGCTGATAAGCATGCACTCGTTTCTATCCGTTTAGAAGAAACCCCAACCTCATTTGCTGAATGGAATATAGGTGATAATTAAAAGTTTATTTTTGAAGTATAAAAAAGAAATATGAAACAAGTAACTCTTTCAATACCAGATTCAGAATATAATTTCTTCTTACAATTCATCATGAACGATTCGCTTCCACCCATGCCCCATTTTCTTTTAATAAATTGATGAGTTCATCTACGGCGATTTCGCTATCAATATTGCGTTTCACAATGTCTTTATTTTTATACAATGTAATTTTTCCAACACCAGAACCTACATAGCCAAAATCTGCATCAGCCATTTCTCCAGGTCCGTTTACGATGCAACCCATAATGGCAATTTTAACGCCTTTTAAATGATTGGTAACCGCTCTAATTTTTGCAGTGGTTTCTTGTAAATCAAATAAGGTTCTTCCACAACTTGGGCACGAAATATATTCGGTTTTTGAAATGCGTTTTCGCGTAGCTTGTAAAATGCCGAATGAAATAGAATTGAGCGATGAAATTTGAGTTTTGAGTGTTTCAACAGGTTCGTTTTTTACGCCAAATTGAAAACCAAAACAAACCCCATGAATTAAATTTTCTAATAATAAACTTCCTGCTTCTACTGAATAATGTATCAAGGCTTTGTCTAATGAATCGCTGTTGTTGTCAATAATGACAGTAACCATATTGTAAATTTCTTTTTCAAAAAATTCATAACACAAATTACGAATGTCGTCAATGGCTTGTGGTCGAGCACTGAACAAACACAAAATAGCTGTTTTGTCTTTTTGCAATTGATTAAAAATAGCTTCTCGAACTTGTTCAGGATATGCATTTGGATTGGCATCTATCATCACAAAATTTTTGGTTTCATGATGAACATATTGCCCCTGCTCAATGTATTGCAAAATATCAAATAATGGGTAACATTGTTTGTTTAGGCAATTGGGTTCCCATTGTTTATAATAAGTCAACACCCCAAGAGTTCCTGGTAAAGAAAACCTGGGTACTTCATTGCAAAAAACATAATCTGCAGCTTGGTCGCTAATATTCCATTTATCGTCAGTGGCATTATAACTATATCCAAAACATTCAAAATCTTGTGGTGTAAGAACAGGAACTTTGGAGGTGTCTGAAATGACAAGATATGATGACTGATGTCTGATTTCAGATGTCGGTTTTGAGTGTTTTTTTGGAGTATTTTCCTGACATCCGTCATCCGTTATCTGACATCTCTCAATGATATTTCTACATACAGGCAATTCCATCTCAGGGTCTTCGGTTAACGAAACACGGATCGTATCGCCAATTCCTTCACTTAATAAAGTACCAATTCCGATGGCAGATTTTATGCGTCCATCTTCGCCATCACCAGCTTCGGTAACGCCTAAATGCAAGGGATAACATTCGTTAAATTCATCTTGCATGTGTTTCACCAACAATCGGTAAGCTTCAATCATTACTTGAGGATTGCTACTTTTCATACTCAATACAATTTGATGATAATCGTTATCACGAGCAATCCGTAAAAACTCCATCGCACTTTCCACCATTCCAATGGCAGTATCACCATAACGACTCATGATTCTGTCGCTCAACGAACCGTGATTGGTGCCAATGCGCATGGCCGTTCCATGTTCTTTACAAATCAACACCAATGGCGTAAATCGTTCTCTAATTCTGTCGATTTCTTCTTGATACTCCAAGTCGGTATATTCAATTTGTTCAAATTTTTTCTTGTCGACATAATTGCCCGGATTTACCCGAACCTTCTCCACAATTCGAGCAGCTATTTCAGCCGCATTGGGCGTAAAATGAATATCAGCTACTAAGGGCGTTGAATAGCCTCTATTGCGCAATTCATTTTTGATAAGTAATAAATTATCAGCTTCCTTTTTTGACGGCGCTGTAATGCGCACTAACTCTGCACCAAACTCAATGCAACGAATGGTTTGATTAACGGTTGCTTCGGTGTCCATCGTATCCGTCGTCGTCATGGTTTGAATACGGACAGGATTATTGCCACCAATAATAAGATTACCAATTTTTACTTCACGTGTTTTGAGTCGTTGCATGGTACAAAAATAAGGGATTAGTACAGAGATTGAAAAGATTTAATCGTTTTGCAGATATATTAACTTTTACCCCAAAAGCTCTTCACACAATCTTCAATATTGTTATATAAAAATGAAAATCCAGTTTGCTCAATTTTTTGACTACTTACTATACAGCTCTTTAAAACTTCAATACTCATTTCGCCTAACATTAATTTCAACACAAATTCAGGTGCATGTGCAGTTAAAAATGTTCGTTTGTGTTTTTTTAGTGCTGTAAAAATTTCGTTGATGGTGCATGGGTTGGGTGCAACCGCATTAAAAATTCCAGCTTTTTTTTCGTTCGCTAAAAAATAAAAAATTCGGGCCACATCTGCTACATGAATCCAACTGTAAATTTGTTTGCCTGAGGAAGGAATGCCAGCAATACCAAATTGCAATGGTTTCAAAAACTCTTTTAAAGCACCGCCCTCTTTGCCTAAAACAATGCCCACTCGTGCAATGGAAACTAAGCAATTTAATTGCTCAAATCTCAAAGCTTCGTATTCCCATTGCTGACAAGTGCTCGATAAAAAACTTGCATCGCTCTTATCTTCTTCTGTAAATATTTTATCCGCTTCGCCATAAAATCCAATAGCCGATGCCGACACTAAATGAGTGGTTTCAATTTGCTTTTTTTCAATGGCGCTAAATAATGTTTGCAAACTATCTACTCGACTATCAATGATTTCTTTTTTACGTTCAGCAGTCCAACGTTTATCAGCAACTCCAGCTCCTGCTAAATTAATGATTGTACAATCTTTTATTGAAAAAGTGGAGTCAATCATTTTCTCTTTGGGGTTCCAATAAATGAAATTTTGATTGGATGTACACAATGTTTTTTGTGTAGATAAAATGAATACTTCGTGTTTATCTTTTTCTAGCAAATTGGTAAGATGTTTGCCAATAAAACCTGAACCTCCTGCGATTAAAATTTTCATGATTAAAAATTAAGTATTTTTGTGCAAATTACGTTGCTAATGTATTGTATGAAAAAGATATTATTGATAGTACTTATCGTTTTTACGGGCTATGCAAATTTTGCGCAAAAAACAGTTTTGAGCGACAAAACAGCAATTAATTTCAGGAATGATGATTTTGCTGTTATAGGGAAATATAAAAATTTGAATGCGGTTTATATCAATGCAAATCAAAAAGCAGAAGTTGTATTGTATAATTCGAATATGGAATTTGAAAAAAGGATTGAACTCTCATTCATAAAAAAAGCAAGTACAAATATTCATTTTGTGAGCAGTAAGACTGGGTTAGTGGTTTTTTTTGAACAAAAAGTAGCTAAAAAAATTAATTTATTCGCTAGTAAATTACAAGATGACAATACGTTTTCTCCACCGATTTCATTAGTTGAAACGACGACTGCTTTTTTTAAAGAGCGAACCGAATTTCAA
>CANHNT010000108.1 GCA_947461985.1 Bacteroidota bacterium
ACTAAAAAATCATATAAAGTAGCGCGGAGTTTTTCTGTATTTTTTCCTTTATCTAAAATAAGATTTAAATTTTTTAATAAAAACATTTTGGATGAAGATGATTCAGCTAAAGAAGCCATATAATTTTTGTACGCTTCATTGTAAAAATCATCAGCTGACCATGTAGAGATGTCAGATGTCAGATGTTGGATGTCGGTTTTATTTGTTGCTCCTGTCATCTGACTTCCGTCATCTGACTTCACTGAAGTTCTATCTAAAATTTTCCAACGATTTTCTTGATAATATGTCCAATACAAATCGCCTAACATCGAATGTAAAATTTGTTTTGTAGGAAACTTTGCATCTTTTAGTTCTTTTTCAAAAAAAAGGATATCAGTTAAACGAGATTTTTCATCTCTATCACGAAGACTAACCCTATAATTACACAAAGCCTTTATGGTTTGTTCCGCATTGTTTTCGGCTTTAGCCAATTTTAAAATGCTTTCAATTTCAGTTTGAGCCGATTTATTTAAGCCTTTTTTAAAAGCTGCTTCTACAGCCTTCCATTTTACGTCATATTTTGTATTCAAGTTTGTTTGTGCAAATGAAATGTGTAGCGTTGCTACGAGTAGGATTGATAAAATAATTTTACGCATATAAATAGTTTACTTAGTTGATAGATACAAAGATGAAGTTTTTCCATAAGTAAAGAGAAAATTTACAGAATTTAAAATCTATCAAACCAATTTGATGGACTTCTTTTTGTGTGATAAATACCAAAAACTCTCATAATGTTATTTTCGATTAAATAATGAATTCCAAAAGGAAATTTTTGAGTAAAACAAATTCTGATATCTAAATATTTTATTTGAAATAAATGTGGATTTTGAATAATTACTTCAAAGCTTTTAGACAATTCATTTTCAAACTTAGCACCGAGCCCTAATTGTTGTTGCTAATAATACAAAAAAGAATCTAAAATATCTAAACGAGCCTCATCTGAAATTACTATTTGGTATTTCATTTTAAATTGCTCAATTCATTTTTAGCATCTTGCCAAGAATAAAAATTTGTTTTGCCTGAATTAAAACGTTCGATTCTTTTTTGAGTTTCTTTCATTTGGTCTGTATTTATTGGGATTGACTGATGTTGTATACTATCCCAAAGGTCATTAACTAGTTGAAGTTTATCTTCAATTGGTAATAATTCTATTTCAGGAGAAATTTTCATAATTAAATACTTTTATACAAATTTATAAAAATAAATATTAAAAATACGAATATGTCTTACTTTTATCCAATGAACAGAAAATTACAACTTCTATTTTTATTTGTTATCATTTCAAATGCGTTATTTGCTCAAAATTATAAACATGATAGTGTAACATTAAAACAAATGTCAAATCACATTTTAGCCAATTATGATTGCTATAAAGATTTGAATTATTTGTGTAAACAAATTGGCAACAGAATTAGTGGAAGCCAACAAGCTGCAAAGGCTGTTGAATGGGGTAAAAAAACATTGGAAGGCACTGGCTGCTCAACTGTTTTTTTGCAAGAAGTAATGGTGCCACATTGGGTAAGAGGAAAAGAAGAGGCAAGCATCACTACAAAAAAAGGCAATAAAATTTCATTGAAAATATCATCCATTGGAAATGCAATTGGTACAGGAAAAAATGGGTTGCAAGCTCCTATTTTAAAAGTCAATAATATGGATGAATTGAAACGAATGAATGCAAAAGAGGTAAAAGGGAAAATTGTATTTTTTAATTTCAAATTTGATCAATTAAACATAAATACTTTTGATAGCTACGGACCTTGTGTTTACTATCGTTGGGCGTCGCCAAGTGAAGCCAGTAAATTAGGTGCTGTTGGTGTTATTATTCGTTCAGTTTCATCGGCATTTGATGACAAACCACACACAGGAAGTTTACATTATGATGAAAAACAACCTGCAATTCCTGCTGTGGCAATTTCAAATTTAGCAGCTGATGATTTAGAAAAAATGATTGAGCAAAAACAAGTACAAAATGTGTTTATTAAAACAACTTGTGAAATGTTAGCTGATGTAAAATCATATAATGTTGTTGCCGAAATAAAAGGAAGTGAATTACCTAATGAAATCATTGTTTTTGGTGGACACTTGGATTCATGGGATATTGGAGAAGGTGCACACGATGATGGCGCAGGTGTAGTGCAATCTATTGAAGTGATTCGTACATTTATAAAATTAGGCATTAAACCCAAAAGAACCATTCGTGCTGTGTTGTTTATGAATGAAGAAAATGGTTTACGAGGTGGTACAAAATATGCTGAATTAGCAGAAAATAATAATGAGAAGCATATTGTTGGTATAGAAAGTGATGCAGGTGGTTCCACACCTTTTGGATTTTCGATGACGATGCCAATGGAACAACGAAATAAAATAAAATCATGGTCGAGTTTATTTTTGCCTTACAATATTCATGACTTTGATAGAGAAGGTGGTGGCGCAGATATTAGCCCATTAAAGAAAAAATTTGGTACACCCGTTATGGAATTGATGCCCGATTCTCAGCGCTATTTCGACATGCACCACAGCGATAATGATGTGTTTGAAAATGTGCATCGTAGAGAACTTTGTTTGGGTGGATTTGCAATGACAGCAATGGTTTATATGATCAGTCAATACGGTCTTTAAATGCCTCCCTGCCCTCCAAAGGAGGGTTCTTTTGGAATTTTTTAAATTTGGAATTTGATGATTGAATTTGTAAAAAAATATTTTGGAGAAGACAAGTCTATACGGCTTGAAACGATTGCAAAAGCTGGTTCTGACAGAGAATATGCCAGGGCATTTGTGGATGATAAAACATACATTGTTTGTGAAAGCAGCAATATCAAAGAGAATGAAACGTTTTTTAGTTTTTCAAAAACCTTTGCAGAAAATAAATTGCCAACACCAATTGTTTTAGTCATCAATTCAACTAAAACAATTTATATTCAAGATGATTTTGGCGATGTGAATTTGTTGTCTGTGGTGATGGAAAAAGGATATAATGATGAGGTGAAAAATTTATACAAAAAAGCGATTGCATCATTAGCAAAATTACAAATACAATCGAATATCAATTATGGCGATTGCTTTTTAGCAAAGCAATTTGATCATTATGCAGTATTGGCAGATTTGAATTATTTTAAATATTATTTTTTAGATTTTCTGCCAATTGATTACAACAAATATGAGCTCAATAAAGAGTTTGAACAATTGAGCATTTTAATTGAAAAAATTGAACCTCATTATTTTATGTACCGCGATTTTCAGGGCAGAAATATTATGGTCAAAAATAAAATCCCTTATTTTATTGACTTTCAGGGTGGCATGAAAGGACCAATACAATATGATTTAGCATCACTGTTGTGGCAAGCAAAAGCAAAATTGCCCGTAGAATGGAAAAATGAATTATTGCAATTTTATATGCAAGAAGTTTCAACAATGATCAAAATAAATAAAGAACAATTTGCAACCGATTATTCGACAATTGTTTTAATAAGACTTTTACAAGTTTTAGGTGCCTATGGATTACGTGGTGTGATAGAAAAACGCCCCCATTTTTTATCGAGTATTCCACAAGGTTTAGAAAATATTGTTGAATGGAAACAAACCTATGAATTAAAAAAATTTCCAATTTTAAATGAAATTTTAACAGCCATTACTCAACCTGAAATTATTCAAAAATTTAAATAATAAAGATGTCAGAAAATAAATTAAACATACTCGTTCAAAGTTTTTCATATAAAAAAGGAATTCCCCAAGATGCCTCAGGAAATGGTGGTGGATTTGTATTTGATTGCAGAGGAATATTGAATCCTGGACGTTTTGAAGAATATAAAAAATTAACTGGCAGAGACAAACCTGTGATAGAATTTTTAGAATCAAAAACAAAAATTCACGAATTTTTAGATGCTGCAAAAGCTATTGTGAGCATTAGTATTGATGATTATTTAGCTCGTGGTTTTGAGCACTTAATGATTAGTTTTGGCTGCACGGGTGGTCAACATCGTTCTGTTTATAGCACAGATGCAATGGCAAAATTCATTAAAGAAAAATATGACATTGATGCTATTGTTCATCACATTATACAAGAAGAAAAAAACTGGATTAATTGATAGTAGATTCTCACCATCGAATTCATAATTACTTACGCATTTCACTCACAGATGCTTGCAACTTTCGTTGCTTTTATTGCATGCCCAATGAGGAAGTAGAGGTGACTCCTTATTCAAAATTAATGTCAAAAAATGAGATTGTTTCATTGGCAAAAACGTTTGTACAATTGGGGGTAAATAAAATTAGATTAACAGGTGGTGAGCCTTTAGTTCGAAAAGATGTAGCAGAAATTATAGAAGAACTGTCATTATTAAATGTGACATTAACCATGACTACAAATGGTGTTTTAATTCATAAATATATCGATGTATTAAAAAAAGCAAACATTCAATCAATCAATGTGAGTTTGGATACATTGAATGCAGAAAAATTTTTACTGCTAACAAAACGCAATCAATTTGAGCAAGTGAAAAATAATATTGAATTATTATTGCAAAATAATTTTTCTGTAAAAGTGAATGTTGTTGCTATGAAAGGCATTAATGATGATGAAATAAACTCATTTGTTGTTTGGACAAAAGACCAGCCTATTCATGTTCGATTTATTGAGTTTATGCCTTTTACTGCCAACCAATGGAATCATGAAAAAGTGATTTCTTACAAAGAAATTTTAAATATCATTTCAAAAGAATTTGATTTTATAAAATTAATTGATGATAAAAACGACACCACGAAAAAATACAAAGTAGTTGGTCATCAAGGAACGTTTGCTATTATTAGTACCATGACAGCTCCGTTTTGTTCAACCTGCAACCGCATTCGTTTAACAGCCGATGGAAAATTAAAAAATTGTTTGTTCTCAAAAACAGAAACAGATTTATTGTTTGCTTTGCGAAATAATGAAAATATTGAAACCCTGATTCATGCAAATTTCTTTAAAAAAGAGCAGGAATTAGGAGGTCAATTATTATCTGACTTTACTAAAGTAGATGCAAGTGTTTTAGAAAACAGGAGCATGATTTCTATTGGAGGCTAAAAAAATTATTTAATATGAGTATGAAAAATTATTTAAAAATAGTATGCTTGATTTTTATTTTTTCATCCTGTAAAAATGATGGAAATAATATTAAAAATACCAAACAACCTATTCATGCAAAGCGCTCATCTGAAAGAAAAGAAATGATAATCCATATTCTTCCTTTGGGTACAGTAAATGCTACAATATTAGATTTTATAAAAAAAAGCATTTATGATTTTTATCAAATTGAATGTATTATTGAGCCTAAAAAAGAATTGACAACAGATATTTTAGCAGCAAGCAAAACCCGTTATGAAGCAACTTTAATTTTAAAAAAATACAACTCAACACAAAACACTTTATTAATAACTGATAAAGACATTGCTTATAACAACTCCAAAAAAAAAGCAAAAGAATGGGGCATTTTCGGATTAGGATTTAGGCCTGGCAATACGTGTATTATTTCCACTTTTAGATTAAAACGAAAGGTGGGTGAGGCTAAGTTTAAAGATCGATTACAAAAAGTTTGTATACATGAAGTAGGTCATAATTTAGGACTACCCCATTGCAAAAACGATCCATTGTGTTTGATGAATGATGCGAATGGAACTGTTTCACAAGTAGATAAAGAACGAATTTTCTTTTGTACAAATTGTAAAAAACAAATTGGAATGAAATAGAAATAATTAGTTTCGAGGAAGTAAAACAGTATACGTTCTGCCCTTTGAATTATTTAAAAATTTATCCCTCATCCAAGGGTTTAACATTCGTATCGTTTTATAATTCGTGCCTTTACTTTTTGCATAAGATACTAAACTTCCAATGCCCGATGAAATCGTTTCTGTACGCAGTTCTAAGGGATGATATATCATTTCATCATTTAAATTATAGCCAAACAATTTTTGATTATCTAAAATATATTTCAATGCGGCTATTCTAAAAATATAACGCATCGTTTCTTCGGGCAATAAAACATTGTAAAAACTGGTTTCACCTTGATTGTTTAACGCCCCATTCATTCCTCCCATGCCACAGTTGTATGATGCAGCTGCAGATGTCCAATTGCCAAACTTATTGTAAGCATCTTTTAAATATTTACAAGCAGCGTCTGTAGATTTTTCAGGATTGTACCGTTCGTCTACTTCTCCATCAATGTGTAAACCATAAATAGGAGCCGTACCAGGCATAAATTGCCAAAAACCTACTGCACCAACTTTTGATGTTTGGTTTTGCAATGCACTTTCTGCGATGCATAAATATTTAAAATCATCCGGAATATTATTGGCTTTTAATCGTGCTTCTATCATTGGCAACCAACGTCCCATTTGTTTAATAATATAAGAGGTTGACCCTTGCATAAACGTATTCACCAATAATTCTCGGTCTAAACGCTCTCGTACATCCCATTGTTCCAAAGGCATTTTTTCCCCAAATAATGTAAAATTACGGGGTGTTTCTGGTGCAGAAACATAAATTGGTTTATAAGCAACTACATTTTCTTGCATTTCGGTTTGGTAACGCGGATTGCCTCTTTGTGCTGTACAAATTTGAAATGACAACATCGCCAATAAAACAACCATTAATTTTTTCATATTATTTCTTTTTAAATTAATCTTTTTTCTTTTTATATATAGGCACGGTGCTACAAGGCTCACCATACATAATGCTTTTAACTACAGGTTTTAATTTTGCCGTAATAGCCGCATAAGCACTGGGTGCAATCGCAATTTCACCACAACCTTTTATGACTACTCGTTTA
>CANHNT010000109.1 GCA_947461985.1 Bacteroidota bacterium
TACCGTGTATACTTGGAATCAATGGGAAATAACTAAAAAAGAGAAAGGGGAAACGGTTGCTAATGAAGAAATGAACGGTGCTGTTGCCCATGGGAAAATTATTGTAAAAGATTGCATTGCGGATAATTTTTTACAACAAGCCATGCTTGCACCTCAAGATTATAGTGTGGTGGCTACATTGAACTTAAATGGAGACTACATCAGTGATGCATTGGCAGCGCAAGTAGGAGGTATTGGAATTGCACCTGGTGCAAATATTAATTACAATACAGGACATGCGGTATTTGAAGCAACACATGGCACTGCGCCTCGTTTTGCAAATACCAATACCATGAATCCATCATCGGTTATATTAAGTGGCGTAATGATGCTCGAATATATGGGTTGGAAAGAGGCGGCTCATTTGATTACCAATGCTGTTGGGAAAGCGATTCAAACTAAAAAAGTTACCGTAGATTTTTACAATTTAATGGAAGGTGCAACGCTTCTTAATACAAGCGAATTTGCGGACGAAGTTATTACGAATTTGTAAAATTTCTTTTGAAAAAGTACAATAAAAAATGCTCTTTCTTCGAAGGGCATTTATTATTTTGAAGAATAATGTTATTGTAGAATTGTACATTACCATTGGGAAAATACAAACATCGAAAATAAAATATCAAAATAGACGTTAGAAATTTACCCAAAGGATTATATTATTTAAAAGTTGGGAATCAAACAAAAAAGTTATTGTTGAGTAAACTAAAAATAGAAAACGCTTCTCAAAGAGAAGCGTTTTTTATGTGTAAAATTTTGGGACCTCGAGGGGTCTCGAACCCCCGACCCTCAGAACCACAAACTGATGCTCTAACCAACTGAGCTACGAAGTCCATTTTTAATCGAGGTGCAAATGTAGAATTAAATTTGTTTTGTACCAAGATATTTTTCATTAAGGCATAAATAAATTCAGCACTTTTTGTGTTTGCAAGAAGTTTATCCGATTTAGGTCTAATGAAAAGCTCATGGTTTGCAGTGTTCTGTTTTTAGAATAGGTGCTTTTTACATAATCTTTTATATCTTTACTTAAAACCAAAGGCGCATAAATGATTAATATATCTTTAAACAAATGCAATTCGGCACCAGCTTCATAAATGGCTTTGTTGCCACTGGTATTTAGTTTTCCAGCATCGGCATAGGTGGCTACATCCAAAAATAATTGTAATTTGATTTTAGATTTAATGGGCAAATCGGTTCTTAAATTAATAGCAGTCAACCAATTATTGCTCACCCCTATGGGAGATGATAATAAATTTGTTTTTACTTTAAAGCCACCTTCACGCATCGAAACTTGTTGAGATAACATTCCTTTTTGTTCATCACGAGCTAAATAAACATCGTTGTAAGCATAATCATTATCGGTTGTAAATGTTGCATTCAAATATTGGTTGCGTAAGATATATGGATTGGCATTGTTTTTTAAATCAATAAATTTTCCGGCAAAAGCACGTACATAAAACGCTTTGTTTTTAACGTTGTAATTTATTTTAAGATGCGTGGTTAAGCCCAATTTTACAAACGTGTTATTGCCTTCTGCTTTGATAGCATAATCAAAAGGATTAAAGGTTCTTTCGTTGTTGTGTTTGTATTCTATAATGCCATAATGGGTTGTTTCAAAGTTAACTAAATCGGGTCTGTAAAGACTATCCGTTGGGTTTAGGGAATAGTTGAAATTTTGATTGGAAATATTCAAATATTGCAGCAATAAAGTTTTAGTAACTGGGTTTCTTAAGGTTGGTTTTTTAAATTCAACTAATATTGATGGTGATATTTTTATGTGTCGTGCAAAAATGTATTTTGATGAATTCAAATTACTTCGTTTGTGATGATAGGTGTTTCCTTGCAAGCCAAACGTTACTTTTTGAAAAGTAGTTTTAGGAAAAATTGAATAACCAATTACGCCACTCCCAACCAATGATTTGCTGCCAAAAGAATAAAACGGAGCCAATGCAAATTGAAACTGATTATTCGGTATTTTTAAATTATGAATCGTTAAGCCTAGCATGGTTTTGTCATAATAATTATAGCCATAAGCAGGAAGAAAAAATAATTTATTTTTTTCACTTATTCTAAACTCAGTGCCTAGCTGTGGTTTAAATTTGAACCGATGAAACAGGTTATTTTTTTCATAAAAATTATTTTTGATATTTATTTCAGGTAAGGTTTTTTTGCCATCAATTTTATAGGCTGTTATGTTATCATTATCAGTAAAAGAAACAGCATTATGATAAGGATATTCAATCCATTTAGTTTCAACAATACTATCTTTTATCATTGCATTTATGGGAATAGGCCCTTTAAAATCTTTTTTATTTTTGGCAGAAATTATATATTGATTATCCTCTTTTTTTACCTTGATTTTATAATCAATTTTTTGGGTTGAATTTAATCCGTCCTCAAAAAACCAATCTAATTTTTTGCCAGCTATACTTTCTATTATGGTTCTAAAATCTTCGGGATAAGGATGCTTGTATTTCCATGTTTCAAAATATTTTTGCATGGCTTTATTAAAATTTTCTATGCCTAAATAACTTTCTAAATAAGCCAATAAAGCAGCAGTTTTGTAATACACAATCCCTCCATAATTGATGCTTGTAAATTCGGCTGAAGGCGAATTGATTATTTGATCCTCTCGTTGTTTGGCTGCTAATTGATAAATGAAATTGCCATTTAATTCTTTCGTTAAATTTTGAATTCGATCCTCTTTTTTTTCAGTATTTAAGTTGTCAATAATGTTATCTACTTTATTTTCATAAAAAGAATTCATGCCTTCATCCATCCAAGCATGATCGCGTTCGTTGGTTCCTAAAATACCTTGAAACCAATTATGGCCAACCTCATGAACAATCACTGTTTGCAATTCTGTTTTATCATGCACATTTCCAATAACGGTTATCATCGGATATTCCATACCACCACCTGCTAATAATGTTCCATCTACAATGCTGGCATAATCATAAGGGTAGTTTCCAACTAAGTTTGAATAATTGGTAATGGTTTGTGCAATTATTTTAGAACTGCCTTCGTATTTCTTTTTATTTTTTGGTTTAAAATAGCTCGTGCATTGTACCTTATGCCCATTGTTTAACGTTACAAACGTTTCTTCAATTCGATATTCTTTACTAGCAAACCAAGCAAAATCATGCACGTTCTCTTGTATGAAATGAAGGGTTTTATATTCTTTAGCGCTCACTAAATTTCGCTTAGTGGTATCATTTTTTATTTGGGTTAAAAATTGTTTTTCACTTTCATTTTGCAAATTTCCGGTGGCGGCTACAATATAGTTTTTGGGAACCGTAATATGGACATCAAAACGACCAAATTCACTGTAAAATTCACCTTGATCTAAATAGGGTAGCGGATGCCAACCTTTCGTGTCATATACTGCTGGTTTTGGATACCATTGCGAAATTTGATAGTCTTGTTCATCATGACCCAAACGTGAAAATACTTCAGGAATAACTAACCTAAACGGAGTATTAATTTCAATATGTTCATTGGGTAATAATGGATGGTTTAATTCTACTAAGATTATGTCTTCTAAATTATTAAAATTACTGATGTTCACATTTTCATTATCCACTTTAAATTCTAATGAATCAATAAAACCACGTTGTTCTTCTTTGCTGAAATAAAATTTGGTATCTCCATTTTCTACTTCATGTTCAGTATAAGTGCTTTTGTCGTCTTTATAGGCATTTGCCCATAAATGAAATAAAATAAAGCGCAAGGTGTCTTTTGAATTATTTTTATAATCAATCGTTTCTTGCCCTCTTAAAATATGGTTTTCATCATCTAAGGTGACCTCTATTTTGTAATCAACATCTTGTTGAAAGTATGTTTTTTGAGCATTCACATTTATGGATGCTATTATTAATATGAATAGAATAAGTTGTTTCATGAATTTGTATTTTAAAAAAGCAGATTAACCATAAATCATTAACCATTAAAAACTATTTTCCCCTGCCTTGCAAGATAACTAAAATTGTATAAATCATAATTTTGAAATCTAAAACCAACGAACAGTTTTTGATATACAATAAATCATATTTCATACGTTCAATCATTTCAGAGGTATTTTCGGCGTAGCCAAATTTAACCATTCCCCAAGATGAAAGGCCCGGTTTTACTTTATGTAAAAACCGATAATGTGGATTGGTTTGAGAAATAATATCAATAAAATATTTTCGTTCTGGTCTAGGGCCTACTAAAGACATGTCTCCTATAATAATATTATAAAATTGAGGCAATTCATCAATCCGCCATTTGCGCATAATGCGACCCCATTTTGTGATTCTAGGATCGTTTTCGCTCGACAAGGCAGGTCCGTTTTCTTCTGCATTTATTTTCATTGATCGAAATTTATAAATCCAAAATGGTTTGCCATAAAGCCCAATTCTACTTTGTTTATAAAAAATAGGTCCTGATGAAGATAGTTTTACTTTAATAGCCGCAAATAAATATAATGGGCTTAAAATAATTAAAACTAAAAATGAAAAAATGACATCCAATGCTCTTTTAATTACACGTTGCCAATCAGGCATTAATTCAGGATAAATTTCTATTAATACTGCGGCAAAAACATTGCTTGTTTTAACTGATCCAGAAATAATATCATAAGAATCGGGCGTTATTTTTATAATGACTTGTCGGTGTGAAAGCTGCGCTAAAATTTGTTCTAATTTATTATGTTCAGAGGTATCAACAGCAATGATAACTTCTTCAATTTGGTGTTCGTCAATAATATTTTCTAGCTCTTCAATGCTACCCAATTTAGGTAAATGTTTGCTCATTCCATTTTGCCCGGTGTAGTCTGCATATACAAAACCTTTAAACGTATAACCTAACTTTACTTCATTGCTGATAATATCTTTATAAATTTCTATTGCTTTTTGATTGCCACCAATCATGAGTGTGTTGTAACCAAATTGTCCTTTATTGATTTTTCGTTTTACAAAATTTAATACAAAAATTCGGCCTAATAAGGTGGTGATATATTGAAGTAAAAAAAAGAAAAAAAATGTTTTATAAAAGTAGCTGGTATTTTGCGTTAAATCGTTTATTACAAATACAAAATACAATATGATTGAGCCAATCATAGTGGCTATCAACGTTCTATAAATTTCAATAAATCTGGATTTTCGATAAGGATTAAAATACGAACCAGAAAATAAATGTAAGCAAAGCCAAAATGCAGGAATAATAATGAAAGAAAATACAATTTCTTTATTCGTAATATTTGAAATAAATTCTGTAAAAGAAATATATTGATACGTGCTTTTTCTATAAAACAAAAACAGCATCCACCCTATCATTGCCGATAAATAATCTGCAATTGCATAAAATACGATTCCTATTTTTATTTCCTTACGCACTAATTAAAATAAATGATTTTAAAATTATCTATCAAAACTTTTGCAGCCGATTTATCAGTAGGTAATAGTGCTTGAATCACATATTTTGATTTTCCTCCTTGATACGTTGCTGAAAAACCAGCTAAGTTTAAATAAACTTTGGTCCAACTTGGTTTCGCTTTTAACCCAATAATGTCAAAATTATAATAATTTCCTAAATGATAAATTTCTGTTCTTACCTTAAAATCAATGTCACTTTTGTAATTTAACTCTAAGTAAGCTTCTCTGTTAGCAGGTAAAAAATACTCTTTAGAAGTAATAATTTCAACATAATCTATTGAGTCGTGCAAATCTATTTTTCCTGACCAATCGTCTTCAAAAACTTCAGAAGGGTCATTGGTTCTAGCAAAGGATGAATCGCCAAATCGTCTTACAAACGTATTTCCTTGTTCAAAATTTTCAGTATAATAGGTGATTATATCCTCTGTTGTTCGATAGGTAAATTGTGGTGTGTGTTTAATTGTATTCGTAGGATTTGCATTAAATGTAAATGTATCTACGTTGTAAAAAGGGTATTTTGCTCTTGTGCCAGACAATCCATTGTCCCATATGCCAGCCACAACCTGTAGCTGACCTTTTCCTGTAGCTAACACCGGTATTTTTGCAGGCAATTCAAAAGCGCCTAATAATTGTCTTTCATAATACACCCAAACATCTGTTATTTTGTGTTTTATAGAGCCATGTTTTGCCAAATCGGTTGGATTCAACTGCACACTATCTATTTGAATGTAAGTCGGAACACCTTCCTTTGGGTTAACTATATTGCACGAATTAATCGACAATACGAATAACAATAAAGCTCCTAAAAGTTTAATTTTCATTTTTATAAATTATAGAACGTGAAAAATTAGATTTTATTTTACTCCTCACCAAAAGAATTTATCTTTTTTAGGATTTTATTAGCAACTTCTAATGTTTTAAAGCCATCTTCCATGGATACTTTAGGATGCTGTTTTAGCAAAATACTGTTTACAAAGTCATTAATTTCAATTTGTAATATATTTTTTTCATTAAAGGTGGTTGACATGACCTGCAATTCCTTACCAGCTTCAGTTTGATTTTGTAAGGAAATTAAATCTGTCTTTTGGTTTAAAAAATCGACCGAATAATAGGAATCTTTCTGAAAAATGCGCATTTTGTTCATTTCTTTCAAGGATATTCTGCTGGCTGTAAAATTCGCAATGCAGCCATTGGTAAATTCTAATCGAGCATTGGCAATATCTTTAAAATCACTGATGACCTTTATTCCAGTGGCAGAAATTCGTTTAATTTCACTTTTTACTATGGACAGTACAATGAA
>CANHNT010000110.1 GCA_947461985.1 Bacteroidota bacterium
AAGGGTTATATCGTTTTCTATCTTTGCCAAATTAAATTACAGAATCAATTGCTTGTTGAACTTTCTTTTTTAACACTACAAAAATAAGCACGAAGATGGCAATCGCAAAAGCAATTACTTGCCAAGCCAACAAAGGGCTTATTTCTACTTGATTTGCCATAAAATAAAATATCACCATTAAATATATTGTTCAATCCATAAATCGTTTGCACCAAACTACTTTTTTCTTTGCCCGAAGCCACATTAATGAGCACCACAAAGCCTTTGTGTAAAGCAAATTCCTGCTGCCAAACATTCGAAGGCGCAACAGCTATATAGGGTATCGAAATCGATTTTAATAGTAACATGAAGGGGTTGCTAAATTACAAGCTATTTTTTTACGAACCACAAATTTTTAAAAGCAGTATTTTTTGGAGGTCGAGGCCTTTTTCTTCGTGTATCGAAATTGCGACGCTCCCGTCAACTACACGGACTTTGTTCAGCTTCTTGTCCCTTTATACGGGAATCTTGTGTGAGTTTATTTAAGTACAAGTTATACATATATTTAAGTAAATGATTTATCATACTTGCCTTTTGCAGAATATTTCATTTAAAAAATAGTATTAAAACAAGCCATGTTTTGAACCGTCAATATTTGTCTATATATTTATAGTTTAAATAAATAATATGGAACAACAAAAATCAGTATCAAATAATTCGGCATTGGCTACCATTATTTCAGTTTTCTTTTTTTGGGGATTTGTGGCTGCAAGTAATGGGGTCTTAATTCCGATGTTAAAGAAACATTTTACTTTATCTCAATTTCAATCTCAACTAGTGGATACTGCATTCTTTTTAGCATATGGAGTAGGTTCTCTAATTTATTTTTTAATTAGTAGAGCTTTTGGAGATCCTTTTAATAAATATGGAATGAAAAAAGGGTTGGTTTTAGGATTAATCATATCGGCAATAGGTGCTTTGCTTTTTGTGCCAGCAGTTTCATATAATCAATATATGTTTTTTTTAATTGGCTTGTTTGTCATTGCATTTGGATTTTCATTATTACAAATTGTTGCAAATCCTTTTGTCATTAATTTAGGCGATCCAGCAAAAGGGTCATTTCGATTAAATTTAGCAGGAAGTATCAATTCACTTGGAACTTCATTAGGGCCAGTAATATTTGGATTTGCTTTATTTGGCTCTGCTCGTTCAGAAGCGGTTGTCGATATTGGTATCGAAAATTTAAAAACACCATTTATTATTTTAAGTATCGTATTATTGGCATTAGCAGTTTTTCTTGCATATTCAAAATTACCATCACCCAAAAATGAAGAAGACCAAGAAAAAAGTTTGGGCGCATTACAATATCCTCAACTAGTATTAGGAATGGTTGCCATTTTTGTGTATGTAGGTGTAGAGGTTGCGGTAGGTAGTAATTTAGGGGCATTGCTAGAAAATAAAGCAATTAAAGGAATTGATCACACTCAAATTGCAAAATACATTTCATTATATTGGGGAAGTTTAATGATTGGTAGATGGACTGGCTCAATGAGTGTTTTCAACTTTAGTGAAACAACTAAAAAATTATTAAATGTAATTATCCCATTTATTGCATTTGCAGTCGTGTTGTTTTTTAATTTCATAAAAGAAGGTGATGTAAGCGATTTATATATTTATGGAATATGGATTGTGTTATTTATTATTGCAAATTTTTTAGCACAAGACAAACCAGCTAAAACCCTTATTTTATTTGGATTATCGGCAACGATAATGATGTTAGTAGGATTATTTACAACTGGCGATGTTGCACTTTATTCATTTATGAGTGCAGGTTTATTTTGCAGTGTAATGTGGCCTTGTATTTTCAATTTAGCCATTGCAGGGTTAGGTAAATATACCACACAAGGATCTTCATTACTAATTATGATGATTGTTGGAGGTGCAATTATTCCACCTTTACAAGGAAAATTATCAGATGCAATTGGAATTCAACAATCCTATTGGGTAGCTGTAGTTTGCTTTTTATTTTTAGCATGGTATGGTTTTAAAGTTAAAAATATTTTACAAAAACAAGGTATCGATTATGATGCGAATACACCAACAGGGCATTAATTTTTATTCGTAAAATCATTTAAATTATTATATGCAATATAGCATTGGCATAGACATTGGCGGAACAAATTCGGTAATAGGCATTGTTGACAAATTGGGAAATATTATGTTTGAGTCCAAATTGGCAACGACTAATTTCCCAAGAATAGAAGAATTTGTAGAAGCAAGTTATCAATTGCTTTTACCTCAAATATTAAAATTAGGAATCCATGAATTTAAAGGGATAGGAATTGGTGCGCCAAACGGAAATTATTATCAAGGAACTATCGAATTTGCGCCTAATTTAAATTGGGGTGAAATTATTCCATTAGCAAAATTATTCAAAGAAAAGTTTAATTTAGAAACAACGGTTACCAATGA
The DNA here is from genome assembly GCA_947461985.1 of Bacteroidota bacterium. Lineage (GTDB taxonomy): Bacteria > Bacteroidota > Bacteroidia > Chitinophagales > Chitinophagaceae > OLB11. The sequence continues at coordinate 2,452 of CANHNT010000110.1, forward strand.
TGCCAATGCAGCAGCGATAGGCGAAATGATGTATGGTGCTGCAAAAGGCATGAATGATTTTATTATGGTAACCCTTGGCACAGGAGTGGGTAGCGGCTTTGTTGCCAATGGAAAAATGATTTATGGGCACGATGGTTTCGCTGGAGAACTTGGGCATGTAATTGCTGTAAGAGATGGTAGATTGTGTGGATGTGGTAGAAAAGGTTGTTTAGAAACCTATACATCTGCAACAGGAATTGTGCGAACAGCTCATGAATTTCTTCAACTAAAAACAATTGAAAGTCCATTAAGAAATATCGAAAAAATAACCTCAAAAGATATTTATGAAGCGGCTGTAATAGGAGATGAAGTTGCATTAGCCATTTTTGATTTTACAGGAAAAATATTAGGACAAAGTTTAGCCGATGTGATAGCAATTACTAGTCCTGAAGCTATTATTTTATTTGGCGGATTAGCACAAGCTGGAAAATTTATTTTTGAACCAACACATAAATACATGGAGGAAAATCTCTTGAAAATTTATCAAGGTAAAGTGAAATTATTATCCTCCGAATTAAAAGAAAGTGATGCGGCTATTTTAGGTGCTGCTTCTTTAATTTGGAAGTCAGATAAAGGATAAAATATATTCAGAAGAACGGCAACAAAAATTAAAATAAATGATTTCTAGATAGGGATAATCATTGAATGAGAACGAGCTGCTTTTAATAGAGGTTCGGAAACATGGGAGTCAGTTTTTGAGATGGATATAAATTTTACATTTAATAATTAGGTAAACTTTAAGTTACAATTAGTTCATATTTGATGTTCATCTTTGTGCTATAAAATAATGAGCTCAAAAAGAACATTAGATGTCGTAATAATTAGTGATGTGCATTTAGGTACATATGGCTGCCACGCTAAAGAACTCTTGACCTATCTTAAATCCATCAACCCTCAAAAATTAATTTTAAACGGAGATATCATTGACATTTGGAATTTCAGCAAAAGTTATTTTCCAAAAGCACACATGAATGTGCTTCGTAGAATCATGAAGATGGCGAATCAAGGGGTTGAAGTAATTTATATTACAGGAAACCATGATGATATGCTTCGTAAGTACACTGACTTGTCTTTTGGAAATTTACATTTAGTAGATAAATATATTTTAGAAATTGATGAAAAAAAAGCATGGGTTTTTCATGGTGATATTTTTGACAGTACTACGAATGGCTCTGCAAAATTTTTAGCTAAAATTGGCGGTAAAAGTTATGATTTAATTATTCTTTTAAATAGAATGATAAATTGGTGTTTAGAAAAAATGGGAAAAGAGAAAATGAGTTTTTCTAAAAAAGTAAAAAACAGTGTGAAAAAAGCGGTGTCTTGGATTAATAATTTTGAAACCACAGCAGCAGAAATTGCGATAGATAAAAAATTTGATTATGTGATTTGTGGACATATACATAAACAACAAAATAGAATTGTAGAAACAGATAAGGGGAGTGTAAATTATTTAAACAGTGGTGATTGGGTTGAAAATTTAACCGCTTTAGAGTATGTAGATAAAAGTTGGACGATTTATCAATATGAAGAAAAATTAGCAATACAAGAACAGCAGGAAATAGAAGAAGAACCGGTTTTGAATATGAACGAATTGATGAATAAGATTTTGGTAATGACTTAATAATTTTAGAAACAACTAATTGTATGAAAATATTTTATGCTGTACAAGCCACAGGAAATGGGCATTTAAGCAGAGCTGCACAATTGTATCCTCATTTACAAAAACTAGGTGATGTAGATGTTTTTGTGAGTGGAAACAATTCTGATATTGATGTTCCTTTTCCTATTCGATATAAAAGTAAAGGATTGAGTTTGTATTATAGCAAATGCGGTGGACTAAATTATTGGGACATTGTTAAAAACACAAAACCAATTAGCATTATAAAAGAAGCCAATGATTTACCTATAAAAAATTATGATATTATTATCAATGATTTTGATTGCATAACTGCATTAGCTTGTAAAATTCAAAAAAAGAATTCGGTTCAATTTGGACACCAAGCTAGTTTTCAAAGTAATCAAACTCCAAGACCGGATAAAAAAAGTTTGATGGGTGAATTAGTATTAAAAAACTTTGCGCAATCTACCAATTATGTAGGATTGCATTTTCAAAACTATGATGATTATATATTTTCTCCAGTAATAAAAGATGAATTGATGCAGCAAGAAGTTAAAGACCAAAAGCATGTAACTATTTATTTACCTGCATTTCAAGAAGAGTGTTTAAAAAAATCGTTTAATCAATTACCAGATATTCATTTTCATTGGTTCTTATCATCAGTGAAAACTAGTTATACAGAAGGCAATATTACCTACTTCCCAATTTTTCAAAAATTGTTTAATGAAAGTCTATTGTCTTGCCATGGGTTGATAACAGGAGGTGGTTTTGAAACTCCATCAGAAGCACTTTATTTAGGTAAAAAATTAATGAGTATTCCTATTAAAAATCATTATGAACAAGAGTGTAATTCGGCTGCTTTACAAAAAATGGGCGTTACTGTTTTAGAAAATATAGATGAAACATTTGCTTCTAAAATTGCACTATGGTATAACGATTTAAGAAGTGATATTAATATTCAAGCAAATAATATTCAAGAAACGCTTCAGTATATTGTTGATACTTATCCTTATAAAAAACCAGAAAAATTTGACGAACAATTGCTGTTTATTTAATTAAAAAGTAAGCTCAATTTTTTCTTCTCAAATGTGAAAATTAGAATCAAAAATCACATGCAAACTGTTTAGGCAAGTTTCATTTAAAATCCTACCCTTTCACTATATCCCGAATAATCTCACTGTGATGTTTAGTGTGAATTTCTAAAAAACGAATGGTATCTTTTAGTTTTAGATTTCCAAAAAAGGGATGATTGAAAAATTGGTTTTGATCAATCTGTTTTAATTCGTCTATTTGAAAAATAACTTTTTGAAAATGTTTTTGCAAACTATCTTTATCAAAAGTTTGAGGAACAACTACTGAAGGGGCTTTGGCTTTGCCTCTTGGTATTTTACCCATCGTAAAAACCAATAATTTGGGTATTTTAAACGACCATTTATATTCACTTGGGTTGGATTGTTTGAGTGCTAATAAAATCATGGATGTTGACAAGAAAATATGCTCTAATTGCCAACCAATAGTTGATTTGGAAACAGCATCATTCGACATTTCAAATTGCTCAATGTGTTTTTCTAATGCTAAAGTAAGTTGTTTTAATTTGTCATTCATACTGTATAATTTTAATGTAATAAATCAAATAAATATCTACTTATGATAGAATTAATCATTTACAATTAATCATTTACAATTAACCATTCTTAATATCCTCTTCCATCTTTTCCTTCCATATAATTCATGAACGCTTTATTGACAACAGCATTTCCTCCAGGAGTAGGGTAGTCGCCAGTAAAATACCAATCACCTGTATTGTTCGGACAAGCACTGTGTAAATCTTCAATGCTTTGATAAATTAAATCTACTTCGGCATGAACGTCCTCGGGTCGTAACATTTGAGCAATTTTTAAACTAATTTCATCTACCGAAAATTGTTTGTAAATTTTCTTTACAAAATTTTCAGAGGTGAGTTTGTTTGATTTTTGTGCTTGCAAACATTCTGCATACACATCTGCCAATAAATGTTGCTTGTTATTATCTTTTAATAACTCAACAGTCGCTTGAAAGGCGATAAAATCACCCATTTTACTCATGTCAATGCCATAACAATCGGGATAACGAATTTGTGGTGCACTTGAAACTACCGTAATTTTTTTAGGTCCTAATCTGTCCAACATTCTAATAATACTCTCACGAAGTGTGGTGCCTCGTACAATCGAATCATCAATAATAACCAAGCTATCAATACCAGCACGAACCGTTCCATAAGTAATGTCATAAACGTGTTGCACCATTTCATTACGAGCACTTTCTTCTGTAATGAAGGTTCTCATTTTTACGTCTTTAATAGCAATTTTTTCAATGCGAACTCTACGTTCAATCATTTCACGAAGTTTCTCTTCATCGAAATTTTTGTCCCAACTTTGAATGCGTTGAATTTTGATTTCATTCAAATAAGCTTCGGCTCCTTTTATTAAACCATAAAAAGCTACTTCGGCTGTATTTGGTATAAATGAAAAAATCGTATTTCTTAAATCATGATTAATTGATTTCAATACTTTTTCGGAAAGAACACGACCCAATTGTTTG
>CANHNT010000111.1 GCA_947461985.1 Bacteroidota bacterium
GATTGGTATGCAAATCCAACAGCATTAAAAAATTTAGCCAAGTTTTCAAACCAACAATTAGGAACCAATTTTGATGCTACAGAAGGACAGGTAGAGGTTGGTAGCAAAGAATTGTTTAATTATCCTATTGTATTTGCTACTGGACATGGAAGAATTATGTTTAACGATGCAGAAGCCCAAAATTTACGAACGTATTTAGTAGGAGGAGGCTTTTTACATGTGGATGATAATTATGGAATTGATAAATATTTACGACCAGCGATGAAAATTGTTTTTCCTGAATTAGATTTTGTGGAACTTCCTTTTTCGCATCCAATTTATCATCAAAAATTTGATTTTGCCAATGGCTTACCCAAAATTCATGAGCACGATGGTAAACCGGCTAAAGGATATGGCTTAATTCATCAGGGTCGATTGGTTTGTTTTTATAGCTTGGAAACAGATTTGAATGATGGTTGGGAAGATCCAGAAGTACACAAAGATTCTGATGAAAAAAGAACATTGGCATTGCGAATGGGTGCCAATTTAATCATGTACTCTTTTATGGGAAAATGATTTTCAATGAAATTATTTAACTAACTTTGAATATAAAATTTATTAAAATGAAAAAGTTACTTTTTTTATTAATTGGAATTTCTATTGTTAGTTTTTCTTGCAAAAAGAAATCGAAAGATGGAAGTGTTAGTATCGCATTTAAAAATACAGTAGATGGGCTTCCTATTGAAAAAGATAAATTAATTTATACCAATGTTGCTGGCAACAAATACAGCGTTTCATTGTTGAAATATTTTATAACTAATGCCGTTTTGGTTCAGCATGATGGCACAGAATATAAACTCAATAATTATGATTTAATCGATGAATTTGATAAAGCTAATTTTTCAACAATTGAAGCAGGAAACATACCTGGAGCGCACTACACCAAATTGAAATTTTTTGTAGGATTAGATAAAATAAGAAACCATGAAGGTGCTCAAGATGGTGATTTAGATCCTTTATACAACATGATTTGGAGTTGGAATACGGGTTATATTTTTTTGAAACACGAAGGTCAATTAATAACTCCCACAAACGATACGGTTGTGATGCAGTATCATATTGCTACAGATGATGCATTGCGTCAAATTGAACTACCAATCGATTTAACTGTGGAAGGGAATCCTATTCAACTGAACCTACAATTTGATTTAAATAAAATTTACAATGCGCCTAAAGTTGACATTAATGCTCAACCAATCATGCATAGCACCGGAGCTAGTGACAGAGCCATTATGAATGCAGTTGCAGATAACTTTAGTGATGCTTTTATGTTTGTAAATACAGTGACGTTGGCTGAGTAGAGAACAAATTTTCTATCAGGGTTGGTCCTTAAAACGAAGGAAAATAACAGGATGCTTTAACAACCTAAACTGACATTAGGTTGATATCTTCTACGGATTCAATCGTACTTTCGTCCAATTTCCATCCACTATTTCATACAAAATCCGATCGTGTAAACGACTAGCTCGTCCTTGCCAAAACTCTATAGATGTTGGTTTTAAGGCATATCCACCCCAATGTGGTGGTTTAGGAACTATTTCATTTTCATATTTTTTTGTCAATGCAATATATCGCGTTTCCAAATCCTCTCTTTTTTCTAAAATGGCGCTTTGATGTGAAGCCCAAGCACCAATTTGACTTTCTTTTGGTCTTGAATGAAAATAATCGGTGGATTCTTTTTCAGATATTTTTTCAATAACTCCATCAATTCTAACTTGACGTTGCAGTTCTTTCCAAAAAAAGACCAATGCAGCACCGGCATTTGAACCTATTTGTTGTCCTTTGTGGCTATGGTAATTTGTAAAAAAAACAAATTGGTTTTCTTCAACCCCTTTTAATAAAACAATTCTTGCATGGGGTTTATGGCTTGCATCTACAGTGGCTAAGGTCATTGCGTTTACTTCATCTATTGCTGAGTCAACGGCTTCTTGAAACCATTTGTGAAATTGTAAAATAGGGTCATCAAACGTATCTTCTTCTTGCAACGAGGCTAGTAAATAGTCTTGTCTGATTGCTGAAATCGTATTACTCATAAATTATTTATTAAAAAAAATCGTTGAAAATTTCAACGATTTATATAAATATTATTAATTATCAAATAGAATTTTTAATCTCTTAAATATTTTCTCATTACATATACCATTGCAATAGCCATCACAAAAAAGTATATTATGCAACCATAATATCCAACAAAATTACCTATTTCGAAAATTGAAAGTAAAACCGATTTCATTTTTTTATTTTTTTAAAGTTTTGCAAATATAATAAATTATCCTCTTTTTCTGTGTCTAAATTTAAAAACAAATCCACCTTGTACTAAAGCTTTTCCTAATCCTGCTTCTAAATAAATAGCGGTACGGGTTAAAAAGAAATATCGAACGCCAAATGTCATTTCGTAAGAAACAGGGTAAGGCAGTTTAAACTGAGACTTAAACAACGAATCATCTGCAGCATAGGTAGTAAAATCGTCATTAATAAAATGATTATAACCGACTCCACCACCTACATAAACGTCCCATTCTTTATTCACAAAAAGATGATAGTTTAATCGAACATTGGCAGCAATATCATGCAATTTTGTACCATAGGTAAATGGCAAATCAAAGCCATATTTAGGATCTGGGCGTTGTCTTTTCCATTCTGATTTGTATAAAATATAACTGGTAGATAAGGCTAGGCTTAGCTTTCGACTGAGTCCTATCTCTGTTTTGAAAAAAAATGGTCCAATGCCTGCCACTTTATAATCGATGGAATCTTTTTGATAATCAAATAGTTTATTATCTAAACGAGGGAAGCCAAATCCGTAAGAAAAATGAATTTGTCCTTTTTCATGCGCCTTTATATCCCAATTATAGTCCCATTTTGGTGCAGTAAAAAACTGAGCATTTGAGGGGGATGCAAATCCTATAAAAATGAATAGAGCCAGAAGTAATTTCTTCATAAAATGAATATTTGGTACAAATTAAGCAAAAACTATTTATAAATGAAAATACAATGTGAAAAATCTTGTTTTTTTCTAACAATTTATTCTATTTCACCTAATCCTTGTCTAATGATTTCAGGTGGAAATACGCAGCAATCAATAATTGTAGAAGGCATTTTGCCTCCTTCTCCTCCATCAATAATTAAATCAACTTGGTTTCCAAAACGTTCTTCTATTAAATATGGTTCAGAAAAGATGGTTTCTCCCTCATCTAATGGAAGTGAAGTGCTTAATATCGGATGCCCAAGTTCTTTTAAAATCATTTTACTGATTCCATTATCAGGAACCCTTATTCCAACGGTTTCTTTTTTTGTTTTTAATAATTTAGGTACTTTTTTACTTGCTGGCAAAATGAAGGTAACAGGGCCTGGCACTAATTGTTTTATAAATCGATACAATGGAGTGTCTATTGCTTTTGTATATTCACTTAAATGGCTCAAATCGCTGCACAAAAAAGACAATTGTACTTTTAATGGATTGATATTTTTTATCTGGCAAATTCGTTCTATTGCTTCGGGGTGCTCAATACTACAACCAATCCCATATACAGTATCAGTAGGATAAATAATGACCCCTCCTTTTTTTAAACAATCAATTACCTGTTTTATTTTTCTTTCGTCAGGATTTTTTGGATGAATGGATAGTAACATTTGTTGCAAAGATACGAGTTTGAGAATTATCTTCGTATTTCCATGAATCGTTTTAAAAATATAGATAGAAGTTCTGTGTGGCTTTTTTTAGTGACCATAACGGCCTGTTCATTTGCTTGGAGTGAACGAATGAGTTCAATTGGAATCGTATTGTTGGTTTTACATTGGTTGTTGGATAATCAATTGGTGCAAAAAATAAAATCTATCAAATTGGATGCTGTATTGATTTCATTTGTAAGTTTTTTCCTTTTTCATATTGTCGCATTGAGTTGGAGTCATCATACGTTTGACGCTTCTCATACTATTGAAGTGAAATTGTCTTTTTTGATCCTTCCATTTTTATTTTCTACTGAAAATTATTTGCATTTGAAGGCAAAAAAACAATTGTTCATGACGTTTTGTTTATCGTGCTTGGTTTCGTTTTTATATTGTTTACTGTCTTCAATTTATCATTTTCACGCTTTGGGTTTAGAAAGCATATTTAATCGAATGAATATTGCTGAGGCAATAATGCATCCTGGTTATTACTCCAATTATTTTGTACTTGGAATATTATTTTGCACGTTTGAATTGTTAAATAATATGAATCATTCATTTAAGCTAGGCTATGTTTTATGCATTATCTTTTTTTCTATTATTTTAACTTTACTGGCATCAAAAACAGCATTGATATTCATTTTTATTTTTGCCCTTTATGTCTTTTGGAAATTATCAAGTTTTATAAAAAACAATTTAGTCAGACTTTCTTTTTTCCTAGGGGTTTGCTTATTATTCGGCATCGTAATTTCAATATTGCCACCCATCAAAAACAGAATTATAGAAACCTATCAACAATCGAATATAGAAATAAAGCAACCTGCTTTTTCTAATTCTACTATTTCAAGAAGAGCTGCATGGAAGTTAGAATGGCAATTAATAAAAGATAATCCAATTGTAGGATATGGAACAGGTTCTTCTAATTCGCTATTGTTAGAGAAATTTAAAGAAAAAAAATATGCTAGTCTAATAGAATATAACATGCATACCCACAATCAATTTTTTCATACTTGGATAGATTTAGGATTGGCAGGCATTATATTATTAATGAGTTTTTTAATCATTTGCGCCATTCAATTTTGGAAGCAAAAAGAAGAAATGGGAGTTTGGTTTTCTGGCTTAGTGTTCATCAATATTTTAACAGATGATATGCTTGAAATTCAAGCAGGAAGTGTTTTCTTCATTTTCTTTTTATTGATATTAATTTATCAACATAAAAAGAAATTTAATCCTACGTATTATTAAATAGAAAATTTGTAACCAACACCTCGAACACTTAAAAAGTGTTTAGGTGTTCTTGGATCTTTTTCAAAATATTTTCTAAAAGAGGTAATAAAATTGTCGATGGTTCTTGTGGTAGGAAAAACATTATAACCCCAAACCATTTTCAAAATATGTTCACGAGTAATTACTTCATTTTTATTTTCAACTAAAAGCTTCAAAAATTGAATTTCTTTTTTGGTTAATGAATGTTTTTCGCCTTTGATATCAATGCATTCTGCTGCTAAAAAATCAATTTTGCAAGTGCCAATTTCAAATTGGGCAACTTCCTCATTTGCGTGTTCAATTTTTATGTTTTTTTGAATTAATTTTTCTACACGCAATAATAGTTCCTCTAAATTGAACGGTTTTACTAAGTAATCATCCCCTCCTTTTTTTAATCCTAACACTCTATCAGCGCTGTTGCTTCTTGCTGATAAAAATAAAATAGGCACCTTGTTATTTTGCAATCGAATAGTTTCACACACGCTCAATCCATCTATCTCAGGAAGCATGATGTCTAAAATAATACAATCAAAATACTCTTCTTTAAACGCTTTCAAGGCCTCACTTCCAGTCATAGCTGTTCTAACTTCGTAGCCTTCCATTTTTAAATTAAGCTTAAGTGCATTTCTCAAACTTTCTTCATCTTCTACCAATAAAATTGTAAATTTATTTATATCCATCTATTCATAATAATTAAGAAAATACCACTTCAAAAATAGAACCTTTGGGTGAATTATTTTTCACAGAAATGTCATATTTATATAAAGTTACAATTTTTTTTACAATAAATAATCCGAGTCCTGTTCCTTTAGAGCTCCTTGTATTTTCATTTCCGATTCGATAAAATTTTTGAAATATTCTCAATTTTTCTGTATCCGAAATACCGACTCCACTATCTTTTATAGACAATTTAACGTTGTTGTTTTCTTTAGAAATGGATATTTCAATTGGTTCATTATGCAGTGAATATTTTCTTGCATTTTCAATCAAATTACTAATCACTACTTTCCAAAGCGTAGTTTCTCCTTTAAAAATATAATCATCTACTAAAAGCAATTCATTGATAATTAATGCAGGATATCGCATTTTAAATTCTTCTATTTCTTCTTTAACTAAACTGGTTAAATTAATTTCATCGGCAAACATTACTTTACTTTTATTTTCAAGTTGAGTGGCAATCAAAATATTATTACACAAATCATTTAAACGATTCGTTTCTAAAACAGAAGATTTAATGAGTTGTTTGCTGGTCTCCTCATCTAGTTTCCGTTTTTCCATTGTTTGCATATTTAGTTTAATGCCAGCAATGGGTGTTTTTAATTCGTGCGTTATGCTTAACATAAAATTTTGTTGAAGTTGACTTAATCTTAATTGCCTGTAGTAAGCATAATAAACAATTCCTGCAGTCAATAAAATAATTAATAAAAAAGTGCCTCCTTCGCCATAATATTGTTTGGTTCTTCTAACTCTTTTTTGTTCAATGCTTTTTAATTGATCAATATATTGGGGTTGCGAAATATTTAATTTAGAGTTTTCGAGTATTGTCTTTTCTAGTTGATACACAACATCTTTTTGTTTTTCTAAACTATAGCCCCAAAATAAAATGGCAGCAATAACATAAACAAATAATAAAGTATAAGCAATTGTAAATTTCATGAATTACAAAAATAGATTAAAAAAAATTGTTCAACATATCAAAATTGTAA
>CANHNT010000112.1 GCA_947461985.1 Bacteroidota bacterium
AATCCTATAAGAATGAATATTTTTTTTTGATTTATCATGTATGAAAATTTAAAAGTAATTTTTTAATTATTAGATTACAAAAGTAGAATATTAAAAATGGATTTTTAATATTCTATTTAAAATTTCATTTTTAAATAAACATCGTTTAATATACACAAAAAGGCTACCTCTAAGTTGAGATAGCCTTTTCTGAAATTTAGACAATATGATAAACAGAGTCAATAATCTATTTATGCATTTTTTCGATTCTTTTTCTTTCTTCTTCTATTTTTTTATGTTCGTTATTCGCATCATTTTGTTTTACCTTTTCAGAATAACCAATGCCTAATTTTTCAGACACCCCATAAGCAATAGGTTCGTAGTAATGGCCTACATTTTCACCTGTTTTAGCTTCTTCTACTACAATAGGATATTTTTTCGCAACTGCATCATGTCGAACACCAGCTACTTGCCAGCTTACTTCTACATTTGGTTGATTTGTTTGAATGACAAATTGGTTGTTGCTCATTTTATTTTTTACAATTGCTTGAGCAAAAGTTCCAATAACAGTTAATTGATATTTAAAATTTTCATTTAAAGCATCAAAATAATCAGGCATAGTAACCGTAGCAAAACCATTCGCATCAGTTGTAATATTTCCATTGTATAAATTCATCATATCATTACTTTCAATAGAACTATGGCGCAACACTTTATTTGCTGGATCAAGAGGATGATCAATCGTAAAAGGTTTTGTACCACCAGTTAGTGTGGTTGCATACAATGTACCATTAAAATATCCTGCATATTGTAAAGCAGCAGTACCAGAAACTGTAGAATAAATACCATAGGTATTCCAACTTGCATTGCCTCCTACTGCAGATGTATAAACACCATAAGAACGTGCAGTAGTAGATGTACTAGAATTATATGAACCATAAGAATAACTTGCAGTTGTATTAGAATTGGTATTATTACCTACATTATAAGAACCAAAATAATGACCTTCATTGTGAGAACCAATTGAATCACCCAAGGCAAATAATCCTTTAGAGTTTTGACCTGTTGCATTGCCATATAAGGCATAACTACCTCCAGAATAGCCATAAACAGCAGTTCCTGTATTAGAATAGCCATAAATTCCATTACCACTTGAAGAAGAACCATAAACACCAGTTGCTGTGCTTAAACCAATACCTTGAACACCATGATAATTACCTTCACCTCTTACTCCAATTCCCCATCCTGGATTTGTATTAGTCACTTTGCCATATACTCCTATATGGTCTTTACTCTCTGCACTTCCAGTAAATTCAGATCTTACGATTCCTTGAATGGCAGAACCTGCAGATGCATTTGAAGATTGAAACAAACCAGCGGTATCACTTGATACTACATGAAATGTATTCGTAGGAGTAGTTGTTCCAATTCCCACATGTCCATTACCTAAAATGGTCATTCGAAATTGATTATTTGTACCAAAGTAAATGAGACCATTACTCCAATTCCACAAATATCCATTTAAGCCTGACAATCCCATTTCAAAACCATTAACACTAGAGGTTCCTGTTGTAGGATTGGTAATTTTATACGCATCGTAGCCCGAATTGGCTAAATTTAAGTGCATTGAACGAGCAGGAGTAATTGTACCTACTCCAACTTTTCCGCTACCTACATTCAACGTTCTCAAATTAGGATATGTAGAACCAGAACCCAATGAAAGCATGGTAGTTGCAGCCATAGTTGCATGTCCTGCACCAGTTCCAGCGGTAGCAATCCCAATTTTTATATTATTGGTTGCGTCTCCAATTTTCAAATCCCCTTGTTGCGTAGCTAAATCCCATGCTCCACCTAGCACCTCTAATCTTGCAGTAGGGCTTGTTGTTCCTATGCCCACAAGACCTGTATTGGGGGTTATTGTTAAACGAGGAGTGGTGTTGGTTGCTAAATGTAATTTCCCTACACTTGCACCTGATGTTCCAATATCAAAATCATCGTTTGATGTACCAGTTGGTGTTGGATATGCTCCACCTGAACCTATATAGGAACCAAAATAGCCCCGATTTACACCCCCTTCTCTAAATAAACAATGAACACCTAAAGGGGATTCAAAGATCATGGGCTGAGTTCCTGTGGCACTTAAAACATGTACTCTAGCAGAAGCAAATGGTGAGGTGGTCCCGATTCCAATGGCTGTTCCATTATCATATATTAATGATTTACCAATGGTATTTAAAGCTGTAAATTTAGTAACATAGTTAACATCACCTACAACGTGAGCTGCATTGCTTGATACTGTTCCTGTTCTTGTTTTATCATTTCGAGCAACTGTTTCTCTTGCCAATCCTGCTTTATCTGCATAAATTGCATAAGGCACAGAAAGCAATTGTGAAGTTCCCATATCTACATAATCAGCACCGCCTTTAGTATCTATGGCTACTTTAATGTATTTATTACCGGTTTCCCATTTAACCGTTTTCATTTCGCCTGTTATGGGGGCGCCATTTCCAATTTGTAACGTATATAATCCGAACTCATTGGTAGTCACCAATTGAGTTTCTTCGTATTCAGATACGGTTGCGTCTTGAGTGGGCAATACTGAAATCTTTAAACTCATTTGTTGTTTGGAAATTGGATTTCCTTTAATGTCTCGGGCAATGCCTTGATAATTAAACTTTTGTGGCGCTTGTCCAAAACTTAATGTGCTGCTTAGCAAAAATGCTATTGCGAATAGTTGTTTGATTATTAATTTCATAACTTAATTTTTAATTGATTATTTAATTTTTTGGATTTTAAAGGACATTTTTTGTGTTTGGTTGTTAGGGCTAAATACGACTACATAATAATTGCCGGTTGAGTAAGGTGACAAGTCAATGGTTGATTTTTGAGTAGTACTTTTTGTTTCCAAAATCATTTTACCTACTGCATCAAATAATTGAATCGTTGCATTTTCGGCATTTAATAATTCAACAAATAATAAATTTTCTGTTGGATTTGGATAGACTTTTAGAAAGTCAATTAAATCGCTTTTTAATATTTCATCATTCGTTTTTTTTGTAACATTACTTGGTTGCAAAATGCCTTGCGTGACAATCAAATTTGCGTTCACATCGGTCGTAATCATGGTCATTTCTCCTATTGAATAATCATGTATAATGCCATTTATTTTAACCGTGTTACTGTTAACATTGACGGCACTTTGGGAAAATGATATTTTTGAAATAAAAAATAGTCCCAGAAGTAATAAAAATTGCTTTTGTTTTTTCATAAATTTAAATTTAAAAGTTGAGGTTTATATAATATTATATCACAAAAATAGAATAAGTGAAAAAATCAATCCTAAAAAACATACCTCTAAAATTTGAGTTATAAATGCAATTACGATACGCTATTTTTTTGCAACTAACAGTCAAATAACACATTAGCGTGTTAATAAATTTCTTTAAATTTGATGGAAACTAATTTATGGAAAATTTATACGAAACCATTTTCAAAATGGACAAAAGTGAACGACTTTTTTTCAGACGAGGTTATAAAAAAAAAGAATTGCCTCACTACATAGTAATTTATGATTTGATTATAAAAAGCAGAACAACAAATACAGAACTTTTAAACAAAAAAATAAAAGCACTAAACCTAGGGAATGAAAACTATTTGAAACATCAATTGTTGGAAAATTTATTAACTTCAATTACCCAATGTAATGTGCACAATAATGAACAAGTATTTATACTGAATGAAATATCTACGATAAAGACTTTGCGATTTAAAAAACAAATTAAACTAGCTCAAAAAAAATGGCAACAGCTTTTTATCTATTGTAAAAAACTAGAATTTCCTACATATATTGAAATACTTGTTCAAGAAAAATTAAAGCTTGATATTTATACCAATCAAAATTTTAATATTTATGAACATCGAAAACTATTAGACTTCTCAACTCAACATGCAAAGCATTATATTCAATTACTTCAGTTAAGAATAATATACCAAGATTTATTATTTATCAGAAAAAGTTCAGCTATTTTAACAAATGAAAATAAGGAGTTATTTAAAACAACGATTAATCATTTTAATTTATTAAAAGAAAAATCTGCGCCCAACAATGCAGAGTATTTTTTTATTTACAAAATGAGCGAAGCACTTATTTATTTTTTAAATGAAGATTTCAATAATTCAATTTTAATTTTATCTAATTGTTTAGATAAAATAACTAAGCCTCTGTGTTATTTAAAATACAACAATGAATTTCTACTCGATTTTATAAAATTATATGCTGACATTGTATTTATTATAGAAAAATTTGACCTCGTTGTTATTTTGATTTCTAAAATAAATAAAATAAAAATATCGGCTATTTTCTACCAAACACAATTTGATGTGTTAATTTTTTTAATAAAAAATAATTATTTTAGTGCATCTATGAAATACAAAGAGTTAGGGTTTTTATATTCAAAAAACAAAGCTAACTTCATTGTTTGGATTGATTCTTCAACTAAAGAAATGAAAACAGTATTATATAGTTCTATTGCTGTTAGTTATTTTATTGTAGAACATTACCAAGATGCATTGTTTTATGCAAGAAATGTAATTGCCTCCTACAACCAATCTTTTAGACAAGAGTTAATTACTTTTTTTTATTTATTTGAAATTCTAATCACATTCGAATTAAATGACACTATTTTATTTGAAAGTAAAGTTCAAACTGCCAATGCACATTTTAAAAAAAATAAAGAACAAAAAGAACTTGGATTAGAAATTATATGCCGATTACACAAAGCATTTAATGCAACAACGATTTCAGATAAAATAAATAATCTACAAATTTTATCTGCATTTTTAGAATCCAAAAAATTAAGTACTCAAATTTTTTTCACTTACTTTAATATTCCTTTGTGGATAGATGCTAAAATGCACAACATGAAATACAGAGAATATAAAAAAATAAATTCATTTGGCATTCTAAATTAAAAACAAAATTTTCCTTATAAAAATAAAGGAATTGTTGTCACTGCATTAAAAAAACTTTATATTCGCAATTCACTAAAAAACTTATAAAACATGGGATTTGTATCCGAATTTAAAGAATTTGCAGTAAAGGGCAACGTAATGGACCTTGCAATTGGAGTCATCATTGGCGGTGCTTTTGGAAAAATTATTACTTCTGTAATCGATGATTTAGTTATGCCAATCATTTCTGGTTTAATTGGTCAACCTGACTTTTCAAATATGTACTATGCATTTAAAGAAACTCCAGCAGGCACTGCATTAATTGACGCAAAAAAAATAGGACCTGTATTTGCTTATGGTAATTTTATTACCGTAGCAATCAATTTCATTTTATTGGCTTTAGTTGTTTTCATGATGGTAAGAGCAATAAATAAAATGAAAAAAGAAGTTCCAGCAGAAGATGCAGCAGGACCATCTTCTACAGATACTTTACTAATGGAAATTAGAGACAACTTGAAGAAATAAACAATATGTTAAACATTCTATAAAAAAATGCCACCAATTATTTTGGTGGCATTTTTGCGTTTCACAATAAATTATTCACAGAATGAAAAAACTACTATTTGCATTATTATTGATTCCAGCTTGCACATTCGCTCAAGTTGATGCAAGAAAAGCAGCTGATGCAGCTCAAGAAAAAATGACCACTACAGGAGAAATGAAAGAAGGATGGACTAAAGGTGGTATACTTTCTATTAATTTAAACCACACGAGTAATGACTCTTGGACAGGAGCTTCTCAAAAATACAATTTAGCGATCAATGGTTCATTAAACTATTTTGCTTATAAAAAATGGGATAAAAATTTATGGAAAAATGATGTGTTACTAGCTTATGGAGTTAATAGAAATGAAGCATCTTTTGATTTGTTTCAAAAAAATGACGATCGTCTAGTATTGTCATCCATGTTTGCTCGAAAAATTAAAAAGAATTTATATTATGCTGCTGCACTAGATATTAATACCCAAATCGCTCCAGGTTTCAATTATGACTCTATTACTAAACAAAATGCAGAAGGCAAACCAACTGCCTTCAAAAAAACATCTAATTTTTTATCTCCAGGAGCTATTCGTTTAGGTATTGGGGTTTTATATCAACCAAAAACAAACTTATCTGTATACTTCTCTCCATTAACGATGAATATGTATACCAAGTTAGACAAAGATTTTTTAAACACTACGTTGAACGCAGTTGAAGCAGGAGAAAAAGTAAATGTTGGATTTGGATCCTTATTGAAAGTAGATTATTTCAATACGATCAACAAAACATTTACCTACAAAACTCGTTTTGCCGCATTTACAGATTATTTGAATCGTCCATTTGACAAAGTTGATTTAGATTGGACAAACTCATTGATGTTCAACGCTACTAAATATGTTGCGGTCAAATTTGATTTAAACTTCCGTTATTATGAAGGTCAAAATCCATTAGCTCCTTACAAAATTCAAATTTTAGAAATGTTAGGTGTAGGTTTTGCATACAAATTCTAACATCAATAGTATTAAAAAAACTCCTTATAAAATCTCACTTTTGGGTGAGATTTTTTTTTGTGTTCTAATTTTCAAATTCAACACTTATCTTCGCTAAAATTTTTTCATCATGGCAAAAACATTCGGAAAAGAAACTTATTTATATTGGTACGAAACCATGTTGCTTCAACGACGTTTTGAAGAAAAAACAG
>CANHNT010000113.1 GCA_947461985.1 Bacteroidota bacterium
CTATTGGTAAATATTTTTTCTAAATTTTCTTTTTCGATGGAATTGTCTCCACTGAGCAAATGGATGTCATAGTGTTGTTTAAAAGAATTCAACAATTCAGTAATGCCAGCTCTGTATTTATTTTTAATTTCAAAATAACCTACAATTTCATCGTTGATTTTAAAAAATACTGTCGAATAGATGAATTTATTTTCTTTGGTAACTCCTACCCAATTCGCCGACCCTAACATGATTTTTTTGCTGTCAATCATACCTTCTATTCCTTTTCCATTGATTGAGTTAAAATTTTCAACTGAAAAAATTTCATTGGTTTCAATATAATTTACAATGGCTCTGCTTAACGGATGGGTAGATTGGAACGCTAATGAATAGGCTAATGTTAGCTCATGATGCGTTAAGTCTTTTCCAATAAAATCTACATTAGAAGTACTTGTTTCAGTTATCGTTCCTGTTTTGTCGAAAACCAACGAGTTTACTTTTTTCATTCTTTCTAAAACAGCTGCATTTTTAATATACAATCCATTGGAAGCAAGAATAGTTAAAATATTTCCATAAGTAAATGTGCTACTTAATAACAATGCACAAGGACAAGCTACTATCCAAACAGTAATTAATGAAGTTAACCCTACCGAATATTGGCCTTTTGCAGACCAGTAAATCATAGATAAAATACCTAGCCCTAAAACAATTGCTGAAAAATAAATATTTATTTTTTCTGTTGTCAAAACTGTATTTGAATGAAACTTTAATTGTTGATTACTATTCCACAAATCAGTAATATAGATTTGTGTTGGTTTTTTTGATACTTTTAAACGAGTGGCTGTACTTTGTTGAATAGCACCGGCATAAATTGTTTCGCCTCGATGCTTTTCAATCCAATTGCTTTCACCGGTTACAAAACTATAATCATACCAAGCGTTTTCATCCATTAAAATAGCATCTGCTGGCACCACTTCTAAATGTCGAGTTACAATTTCATCACCAACCAATATTTGGGTTAATGGGGTACTTTTTTCAACCCCATTTATTTTTTTGTTTACTGCAATGGGCAAATAAGAAGCAAATGTTTTTTGAAAAGTTAGGTAATTGTAGCTTTTGTTTTGAAAGAAACGACCCAACAACATAAAAAATACGATTCCTGACATGCTGTCTAAATATCCTAACTTATTGTAGCCAAAAGTTAACACCAAACTGACGATAAATGCAATCACAATCGCTAACGTGATGGGCACATCGATATTGATTTTTTTTTGTTTTATGATTTGGTATGAACTTACAAAAAACGCTTCGGCGCAATAAAAAAACACAGGCAATGACAGTGCGACAGTTAAATAATTAAATAGCTTGTTAAGTATTCCATCGGTATAAAAATGACCTTCGGAAAAATAATGCGGCAAACTCAGCATCATAATATTTCCAAAACAAAACCCGGCAATTCCTATTTTATATAGTTGAGATCGATTTGATTTTGTAGTTTGCTTTTCGGTTAAATCTTCTAACGACAAATTGGGCTCGTAACCAATTTTTTTTAACCAAATGACTATTTCTTTCAGCGAAATTTTTTCTTCATCAAATACTAATTGCAATTGTTTTTGCAAAAAATCTACTTTTGAAGAAGAGATCCCCTCATTGAGTTTGCACATATTTTCTAACAACCAAATGCAAGAACTACAATGCATGTGCGGAATGGTAAAATTTATATGAACAACGGTACCATTTCTAAATTTAATTAATTTTTCAGTAGTCGATTGGTCATCTAAAAAATCGTAATAACTCGTGGTGTGGGTATTTTTTTGAGTAGCACCCGGATTGTGTGTGATCGCATAATAATTGCATAAATTATTTTCTGAAAGAATTTGAAAAACAGATTGGCATCCTGTACAACAAAAATCTTTATCATCGTATTGAATGATGGTGTTTTGACAAACGTCTCCACAATGATAACAATGAATCTTTTGGAAAATTGCTTTTTGTTGTGCCACTCCTTGTATTATTTTCTGTGCAAAGGTGACACTATATTACTTTTTAAAATATGACGAATATCATATACAAGAAAAAAATTACCCGTCCTTTTTAATCATACAAATGAGCAGTAGCATACAAATGCGCTTCATCTACAATCTTAATTTTCTTTTGTTCTAATTCCAAAAAACCTTCTTTTTTAAATTCACTTAAAATTCGAATCAACGATTCTGTAGCGGTTCCAACTAAATTAGCCAACTCTTCTCTCGACAATGTTACGTTCAAGGTTATGCCATCATCTTCAACACCATATTTCTTTTTCAAAGTCAACAAAGTTTCTGCAACACGCTCTCTTACAGGTTTTTGAGCTAAATCTGAAATTTTAATTTCTGCATTTTTCAAATCGTCAGTCAATAACTTCATTATCTTTTTAGATATTGATACATTCTCCTCCATCATTGTTTGAACAAGTTTTCGGGGCAAATAACACAAGGTAGTTTCTTCCAAAGCAGTAGCACCGCATTGATAATTTTCATCGCTCATAAATGCCCTGTAGCCAACCACATCTGCATCAGTGGCTAATCTTACAATCTGTTCTTTCCCTTCACTTCCTCTGCGAAATACTTTTATTTTCCCTTTTTTAACGCAATACAAACCATGCGGCTTTGTGTCTTGTAAAAACAAAACTTGCCCTTTGTGCAATTGAACAATTGTTTTTTCGTAATTTAAATTCTCAAATTCATTATCAGTCAAATCGGAAAAAACAGATATTTTACAATTTGGGCATTCCCTACAATCGTAACTACAATGACCTATATCCATTTCATATATTTTTTTTCAGCAACGTAAAAATACAACATGAAATATAATAAACTACTTGTTTTTTTTATTAGAAATTAAAATTGTAAAACAAGTACTATTAATCTGTACGCATTTTATGTAAATTTTACTATAAAAAAAGCATGCCTAAGTCGAATATTATTTAGTGTCGTATGCCCATTTTATATAAGTGCTTCCCCAAGTAAAACCACCTCCAAAAGCGGCTAAAATAAGGTTGTCTCCTTTTTTTAATTTGCTTTCCCATTCCCACAAACAAAGTGGCAATGTTCCATTGGTTGTATTTCCAAATTTTTGGATATTAATCATTACTTTATCTTCTGAAACACCCATTCTGTCACGGGTAGCATCAATAATCCGTTTATTAGCCTGATGAGGCACTAACCAAGTAACATCTTCATTCGTAAGGTTGTTTCGTTGCATAATATCGTATGCCACATCTGCCATATTTTTTACGGCAAATTTAAAAACGGTTTGCCCTTCTTGATACACAAAATGTTCCTTAGCCATTACGGTTTCAATAGTGGCTGGTCGCACCGAACCACCTGCCTTTTGGTGTAAATGTACGCGACCAGCTCCATCAGAACGAAGTATACTGTCCACAATCCCAAATCCTTCGGTATTCGGTTCCAACAACACAGCGCCACATCCATCACCAAAAATGATGCAAGTAGCACGGTCTTCAAAGTTCAAAATAGAGCTCATTTTATCGCCCCCTACCACAATTACTTTTTTAAATTTTCCAGTTTCAATAAATTGAGCAGCCGTAGTTAAGGAATACAAAAAACCCGAGCAAGCTGCATTAATATCATATCCAAAGGCATTTTTCATACCTAACTTATCGGTTATTACATTGGCCGTTGCCGGAAAAGTAAAATCTGGGGTAGTAGTAGCGCAAATTAGCAATTCGATTTCCATAGGATCGATGCCCGTTTTATCAAAAATTTGTTGCACTGCCTTAACTGCCATGTCGGAAGTACCTAAACCTTCTCCTTTTAAAATTCGCCGTTCCTTAATGCCTGTTCTAGAAGTTATCCATTCATCGTTCGTATCAACAATTTTAGCTAAATCAAAATTGCTCAAAATGTCTTCAGGAACATATCCTCCAACACACGTAATAGCAGCTTGTATTTTTGTCATTTTTTATTTTTTGGAGTGGTAAAGTTAATCGTTTCAACGTAAAGATGTTAGCTATTTTTTTTAATCTACTTAAAATGAACCCATTTTAAGTAATACACACAAAAAAGTCAACCAATACTGATTGCCTTTTTTAAATAAATGAAGGAATTGTTATTTTATAAATTTGCTACTTGTTTCTCCATTATTTCCTTTTATTTGAATCATGTAAACTCCTTTAGCAAATGAAGTAGTATTAATTGGTGTTGTGCTATTTTTCCCTTTGATTGATGATGTTTGATAAACCACTTTACCGTTTAAATCAACTACAGAAAGAGTAATATTATCGTCTTGATTTAAGTTTCAAATGTAACTTAAAATATAGCTATCTTAAAAATATCAAATGTTAAATTTATTAATTTGAAAACAATTTTTTAAGCCCTATCATTGCAAAAAATTTAGATGCATGCAAAACCCTAAAAAATGGAAACTGATTTTATTAGTGTGGTGTGGAATTTATCCATGTATAACGTTATTATCAGTGACTGTTGTTCCATTGCTAAAAAACTTGCCTATATACCTAAAAACGTTAGTAATGACGATTATTTTAGTACCCATAATGGTCTTAGTAATTATTCCTACTATTCATAAATATTTTCATATTTGGTTACGGAAATAAAAAAAGAGGCTCCCAATTGGTTGCCTCTTAAATTTGTATTACAATTATTATTATCCAGGTATTCTCGAAATATATTTGTCCATTTCTTTTAACTGATTAACTATCATTTCATTTTTAGGTTTACACGCTTTTGCTTTTTGATAGTATAATTTCATTCCTTTAAAATCACGTCGTTCCCCACAAATGCTTGACAATTGCAAATAGGCCGATGCCTCAGAATCTTTATCGGGTAAACCTATTGAAACCGCTTTGCGCAAATTTTCATACGCTTCTTTTTTGTTTCCTTTTTTGTAAGAAATCATTCCCAATTGCAAATAAGCACCGCCTTGCACACTTTTATCATCAATCCCTGCTTCTAAACTTTTGCGAATGTCGCTTTCTGCATCTTCATAATTTTCGCTCATGGTTGAGAAGTTAGACTTGAGCATATAATATGCAGAGCGAACAGGTTTGTACAATAAATTAGGATATTTTACTCGATTTAATAAATCTTTTGCGCCATCAAAATCACCACTTTCTACATGTTTTTGAATCAACGTTATTGGACCAATCATGAAATGAGCAACCACCATTAAAATAGCAATTAAAAAAAACAACCAACTCACATAAATGCCCGATTTGGTTTGTATGGTAATAAGAATACCTAATACTATCAATAATATTGCAATTGGTAATCGGTATAAAACTAATATTCTTCGTAAAAATGCCATAAATTTATTTAAGTTGCGAATCTACACGTTTTTAAAAGAATATAAAAGTAGGATTATCTAATTTTTAAAAATTCTCCTGATGGCAATAATTTTAAGATGCTTGAAGGGGCAGAAATGGTTTCATCGTCTTGTCGATGATGCACAATATAATCTACTTGTTTTTTAATAACATCTTCCACCGTAGAATAAATGCTTGGTGAAATTGCCCCACTCAAATTAGCCGATGTAGAAACAATGGGTTTTTTGGTGCGTTTGATTAATGACCTACAAAAAGCATCTTTCGTAATTCGAACTGCAATGCTGCCATCGGCTGCAATTAAAGATGTTGGCAAATTTATAGCATTGTCATAAATAATAGTTGTAGGCACTTCAAAGTGTGCGATCATCGATTGCAAATCGGGCAAGGGATTGGCTATGTATTTTGACAATTGCTTTGCATCAGTCATCAATAAAATAAAACTTTTTTCAGCAGGGCGTTGTTTGATATTGTAAATTTTTTCAATGGCAATTTCATCATCTGCCAAACAGCCTAACCCCCAAATAGTATCGGTAGGATATAAAACAACTCCATGTTGGGTAAATGTTTTTAAACTTTCTTGAATATCGTTTTCGTAAATCATTTGATTAAAGGATCATTTTTTTATACACATTCATAACTTGCGCTGCACACTTTTCATTGGTAAAATGATTCGCATGCTCTATTCCTTTTTTTATGCAATTTGTACGAAGCGAATCGTCATCATTTAATTGTTTCATTGCATTAAAAATTTCGGTTGATTCTTTGGGATTAATTAAAATAGCTGCATCGCCACCTGCTTCTTTCAGGCTAGAGCAATTTGATGTAACAACTGCCGTTCCACTTGCCATGGCTTCTAAAACGGGTATGCCAAAGCCTTCCATTAGTGAAGGATAAATTAATGCTGTTGAAAAATGATAAAGAAAAGGCAATGCTTCAACTATTTGATTGCTCTCAAAAATATCTTCTAAAAAAATAACTTTATTTTCTAACTTATTTTCTAACAAATACGCAATTACTTGTTGTTTATAAACAGAACCCTTGCCAATTACAACTAATTGAACATTTTCATCGATGTTGAACAATTTCATTGCTTTACAAATAGCTAAAAGGTTTTTGCGTTCAATAATACTACCGACATAAATAAAATAATTATTAGGCAAATTAAAATACCCAATTAATTCATTTCGATTGTAATTTTTATGCCCCAAAAAAAATCGGGCATCGCAGGATTGGTAACAAACATCAATTTTTGTAGGATGAATGTTTTTGTAGGTATTTAGTATATCTTGCTTTGTGGCTTCACTAATGGCAATAATTCTATCGGC
>CANHNT010000114.1 GCA_947461985.1 Bacteroidota bacterium
CTAGCACTTGATATTTTTGTTGGATATATCTAAATGCAGTAGCTGGTTGATCATTTACCATGAGTGTACCACTGCGAACTTCAATTTTATCTCCAGGAATACCTACACATCGTTTAATATAATTGTCGGTTTTATCTACTGGATGCGTTACATACTCGTGTGAGTTTTTATCCCAGTTATAATACCGCACTAAATCATAATAAGTAGGGTTGTTCATTTCTACAAATACGGTATCTCCTTCGGGGAAATTAAAAACCACATCATCATAACGCTCCACATTTTGAAATCCCCACATTCTTTTATAAGGCCATTGAATAGCAGTGCTGTATGGCTTTCCACCAAAAAATGGCATCACATTATGTACAAAAGGAATGGCTAAAGGAGTCATTGGTAAACGAGGTCCATAATGCATTTTGCTCACGAATAAATAATCATTCACTAACAACGATTTTTCCATCGAAGGTGTAGGAATCGTATATGCTTCTATAAAAAAAGTTCGTATAATGGTAGCTGCTACTATAGCGAAAACGCCTGCATCTAACCATTCTCTTACTATTGATTTTTTTGGTTTTGGTTTTGAATTGTCTTCTTTTTTCTTAAAAAATGGTATGTTCATATTTTATTTTGAATCGTAAAAGTAATGAATTGAATTTAAAACGAAATGTGAAAGTTTATTTATTAGATATGAGATTTGAGAAATGATGTTTTTTATTGCATATTGCCAATTGATGACTGCTAACTATTTAACTATATTTGCACCAATGTTTAATTCTAAAGACATCGCAGATTATTATAATCAAACGGTTGACCATTATGAAATATGGTGGAACCTTAAAAAATCAATGGCAGTACATTACGGTTATTGGGATGAAAATACAAATTCATTTAACGATGCCTTGAAAAATACCAATCGTATAATGGCAGAATTGGCTCAAATAAAATCGCATCATAACGTTTTAGATGCTGGCTGTGGAGTAGGTGGTGCGGCTTTTTATTTAGCATCTACTGTTGGTTGTCATGTTTCAGGAATTACATTGAGCGAAAAACAATTGCAAATAGCCAACAATTTCAAACAAACTTTTGGGGATAAAAATTTAGTTGATTTTAGCTTACAAGATTTTACTAAAACCAATTTTGAGTCAGCATCTTTTGATGTTATTTGGGGTTGTGAAAGCACTTGTTATGCAAGTCCTAAAATTGATTTTATTAACGAGGCCAAACGATTATTAAAACCCAATGGAAAAATAATTATTGCAGATTATTTTGTGGAACCTAAAGGAGAAATTGATAAAGATAAGCACATGAAAAATTGGAGTGATTTATGGGCCATTCAAGAGTTTCATAGTCAGCAAAATTTTATTGATGAATTAGCAAAAAATGGTTTTGAAATTGAACAAAATATTAATGTTAGTCAACATATTTTACGTTCATCTAAACGAATGTACAATTCCTATTTAGTAGGGGCGTTGCCCTCTAAAATATATAATTTCTTTAATGACACCTCTCGTTTTGGAAAGAAACATTATCAATCGGGTTATTTTCAATATAAAGCTTTGGTGGATGAGTTATGGAGTTATAGAATGTTGGTGGTGAGGAAGAAATAATATTTTAACCTCTGCGTCTTTCCAATAAAACCATCATGGTTAAACCCAATTTTACACGTTCTTCTTCACCTAGTTCAAATTCAGATTCTTTAAACAATTCAAACTTGCGTCCAAAAAATGAAGGAACTTTTTTGAATGTACAAACCAAAGTACCATCAGGTCTTTTCACGGTATATGAAGGGTTAAATAAATAGCCGGTAAATATCCCTAAAATAGGCACTTCGCTTAATAATGCATCCCCTACTTTTACCCAAGGATTTTTTTCTTGAATAAGTAAATCTTGGTTTTTATTTTCATCAAATAATTCATAGCTGGCTTTCCAAATAGAGCGCCAACCTTTACGAGCAACACTTCCTATTGAATTTCCATCAGGTTTTAAAAAGTTATAAACGGTATTGAAATCAATCCATTTGTCGGCTTTAATTTCATACGCAATATCTGTTTCAGATTCGTTTGTAAAAACACGTACATGCTCTTTAAACTTAAACATTTTTTGCTTCACATAAGCACGAGTTTCGCCTGTAACGTCTTTAACTGTAAAGTCATTATGAAACGTTGTGATATTAAACTTGAACGTTAATGGATATAATTCGTTTTCTAACATTTGATTTTATTTTTTATATTTCAAATGTAATTGAAAAGTTACAACTTAGATAAGATTTTTTGAATTGATTTTTTGTTATCAGGATTGTATTTTAATTCAAAAAGAAGGTCTTCAAATATTGAAACTTTGTTTTCGTCAAATTCAAAATCTTTTTTTAAATCGATTATAATTTGTTGGATGTAATTTTCTGCATCAATTTTTTCTTGCCCATCAACAATAGAAAAATACATTTTGAGCTGATCATTTAGCACTTGGATTTTCGTATTTTTATCAAATGTAATTCCTTGCAAACTATTGCTGTTCCAGTCTTTTACTCCTTTTTTAATCGTAAATTTTAAAAGTTCAGCCAAAATATGTGCAAACATTGATTTAGTATTTAATGTAATCTAACAAATCAATATATCCATTTTACAATGCTTTCAACTCAGCCACTAAATCTTGCAACACTTTTTTAGCATCACCAAAAAGCATCGATGTTTTTGGTTGGAAGAACAAAGCATTTTCAATACCAGCATAACCAGGTTTCATACTGCGTTTATTTACAATTACATGTTTTGCATCTTCTACTTCTAAAATCGGCATGCCATAAATAGGAGAGGCAGGATCATTTTTTGCAGCAGGGTTCACTACATCATTGGCTCCTAAAATCAAGACCACATCGGTTTGTGCAAACTCTGGATTAATTTCTTCCATCTCTTTTAATTTCTCATAAGGAACATCGGCTTCAGCTAATAACACGTTCATGTGTCCAGGCATACGACCAGCAACAGGATGAATGGCATAGGTAACTTCTACCTCTTTTTCTTCCAATACTTTTTCTAGCTCATGACAAATATGTTGAGCTTGTGCCACAGCTAATCCATAACCAGGAACAATGACAATTCGTTTTGAGTAAGCCATTAAAACAGCTGTGTCCGACATTGAAATTTCTTTGTAAGCACCACCAACTTCTTGTTGAGCAGCACCGTTTTTATTTCCACCAAATGCACCCACAATTACATTTGTTAACGAACGATTCATGGCTTTACACATTAAAATAGTTAAAATGGTTCCAGCGCTTCCTACTAAAATTCCACCAGTTAACATCACAGGATTCGAATATAAGAAACCACCACAAGCAGCAGCAACTCCCGTAAAAGAATTTAATAAAGAAATGACCACAGGCATATCGGCTCCACCAATGGGCATCACAAATAAAATACCATACAATGCAGAAACACCAAATAACGCCCAAAATAAAACAGTGATATCAATACCCGTAAAACCAGTAACCATAGCGGCTAATAAGCCTACAATAATTAATAATAATCCAATATTAATAACTTGTTGAGCAGGTAAAGTTCTATCATTCAAATTGCCATTTAATTTACCAAAAGCAATCATCGAACCAAAGAAAGAAACAGTGCCAATAACAAGACCTAAAAGAATAGTGAAAAGTATTAATGAAGGATTAGAATATGTTGTTACAAGTTTAATTATAGAATTTAATGCTTCTGTAATTGTGCTTGTTGTTTCAGTATTTGCTTGTTTATGCATTAAATGTTTGAACTCTACTATAGAAATAATAGCCGCACAAGCACCACCCATCCCATTAAACAAACTCACCATTTGAGGCATACCAGTCATTTGAACACGTTTAGCCATCATGGTTCCAATGACAGTTCCAATAATTAAGCCTCCAAAAATCCAAGGATAATTGCCTAAATAATTCCCACTATCATCTTTGTATAAAAAGATGGTTGCTAAAATAGCAATGGTCATTCCAACAGCTGCATATAAATTTCCTTTACGAGCCGTATCAGGATGTGAAAGCATTTTTAATCCAACGATGAAAGAAATACTGCCTATTAAATAACTTAGTAATAATATAAAGTTTTGCATTTATTTTAATTTGTAATTTGAAAATTTGAATTGCTCCATTTTGGGATTTGGAATTTTACTTTTTGGAATTTTTCTTTTTGCTGAACATTTCCAACATTCTATCTGTTACCACAAAACCACCTACCACATTGAGCGTACCTAAAGTAACGGCTAAAAATCCTAAGGTCAAAACTAAATAATCGTTACTTTCTGCTTGGCCCATCACAATAATAGCACCAATTACAACCACTCCATGAATGGCATTGGCTCCACTCATTAAAGGAGTGTGCAACACAGAAGGTACACGAGAAATAACTTCTATTCCTAAAAAAATAGATAAGATAACAATCGTAATCATGTTATAATTTGAGCTAAAAAAAATGAATATTGCGTCCATATAAATAATGTTTAATTTTTTATGATTAATGTTTAATGTGTCTAATTAGCACAATGAAAGAACTCGTTCGTTCACAATTTTGCCATCATGCGTAATACATGTTCCTTTAATTAAATCGTCTTCAAAATTTAAATTGATATTGCCTTCTGCATCAATCATTAATTTCAAAAAGTTTAAAATGTTTTTGCCATAAACCTTACTTGCATCACTTGCTTGCATCGAAGGAAGATTTGAATTTCCAATAATTGTTACACCATTGACAACCACTGTTTCGTTGTTTTTGGTATGGTCTGTATTTCCTCCTGTTGAGGCCGCTAAATCTATAATCACAGAACCTGATCGCATGTTGGCTATCATTTCTTTGGTAATTAAAATAGGCGCTTTTTTGCCAGGTATTTGAGCTGTAGAAATTATAATATCAGCTTTTGCAGCACTGTCAGCAATTTTTTGTTTTTGGCGTTGCAAAAATTCTTCGCTTTGTTCTACAGCATAACCTCCTGCTTTACTGGCATCGGCTGCACCTTCTACTTCCACAAATTTTGCACCCAAACTCATTACCTCTTCTTTTACTGCCGGACGAGTATCAAATACTTCAACCACAGCACCTAATCTTTTTGAAGTGGCTATGGCTTGTAAACCTGCAACACCAGCACCTAAAATCAACATTTTAGCTGGAGCAATACTTCCTGCAGCCGTCATAAACATAGGAAAATATCGACTGTAAGTGGTAGCTGCTAATAACACGGCTTTATATCCAGCAATGTTTGCTTGACTACTCAAAACATCCATCGATTGTCCACGAGTTGTACGAGGAATGGTGTCCATGCTAAACGTTGTATAACCTGAGGCACTCCAATCTTTCATTAAATTAAAATTGAATAAAGGTTGATAGACGCCTAATACAACTGCTTTGTTTTTGAAACTATTTTCTATGGGTTGGTTGATAGACAATAAAATATCGGCTTTAGAAATCACATCATTTCTTGATGAAATAGTTGCACCAACATGTTTATAATCATCATCACTGGCAAAAGAATGGTCACCTGCACCATTTTCAACAACCACCTCAACTTTTAATTTGATAAAATTTGCAACCACTTCAGGTAAAGCCGAAACCCTGTTTTCGCCTTGTGGTTCTTTCAATATTCCTATTGTCATTTGTTTAAATTATTGGTTAAACCTACTAAATGTTTTTCATTTTTTCAAATTCAAAAAAACTTTTATTTTTTTATGGAAATAATAAATTATTTACATCCTAGTTATAAAGAAAGAATAAATGGAATAACGTTTACCTAAATATTTTTTATGGATTGATTTTTTACTTCATCAAAAACAAATAAAATGGACACAAACAAAATTCTCCAAGCCGATGTGTTAGACATCATTTTCGACAACCGTAACAAAGCGTATGGCGCCTACGAACTCCGAAAAAACTATCATAAACGATTAAAACGGTCTATGATGATTGCAGCCACTCTGTTATTAGTCACCGTGTCTGCACCTATTATTGCTTCTATGTTTGATAAGCCAATTGTGGTCAATTTGCCAAACGAAAAACCACAAATTATTTCAAATATAGAAGTGTTAATTCCTAAAGAGCCTGAACCAAAAGTTCCTGAAGCAAAACCAGTTGAACCTTCAACTCCTGTAACTACAGTCATCAATACTATTCCAACAATTAAAGACGCAAAAGACGTTGAGGATATTGATTTACCACCAACCAAAGAAGAATTAAAAGAGGTTGTATCTGGTATTGTAAATAAAGAAGGGGACGGGGATGCTAAAATAATAGATGCGCCCATTGTTGACAATGCAGGTGGAGGCACTGCCATTATTCCTCAAGAGTCTATACCCAACGAAAATGAAATATTTGGAGATATGGATGTTTCTCAAATGCCAGAATTTCCTGGAGGTGAAGAAGAATTATTACGTTATTTAGCTCAAAATATTCAATATCCTAAACGGGCAGTTGATGGAAACACAGAAGGAAGGGTATTGCTTGGTTTTGTAGTTAATAAAGAGGGCGAAATTGATGACGTAATAGTGATTCGTTCAATTGGCGATGGTTGTGATGAAGAG
>CANHNT010000115.1 GCA_947461985.1 Bacteroidota bacterium
AAAAATACAATTTTAACAACAAGCATTATTACATTATCAATTTTCGGATTATTATTTTCACAATCATCTTGTAAAAAAACAACTCCTCCAGATCCTAACGAAGAAGAATTAGTAACAACATTTAAAATAGTTTTTACTGATTCTGCAGGAACAAATCCATTAGTGACGGCAACTTACAAAGACATTGATGGAGATGGTGGGAACAATCCATCAGTTTTTGATACAATTAAACTTCAGAAGAACACAACATACAATGCAATCATTTTATTGTTAGACGAATCTAAATCACCAACAGATACTATCAGTAATGAGGTATTAGAAGAAGGCAATGAACATTTAATATGTTTTACACCTTCTAACATCAATACCACAATTGTGCGAACAGATAAGGATATCAATAATTTAGAAATTGGATTAAGTTCAAAATGGGTTACCAATGCTGCAAGCAATGGAACTACCCAAATCGTTTTACGCCATCAACCTGACAATACAAAAAACGGTAGTTGTTCCATTGGCTCTAGCGATATCGATTTAACTTTTCAAACAATAATTTATTGATGTAATCATTTACTAAAAAAGCAGGTTTTTATAAACCTGCTTTTTTTTTCTAAATAGTATAAGCACCACCGTCGATGCACAAAGAAAAAGACCTCGACTGCAAAAAATTATTTTGAGAAAAACTCTTTTTCTTTTTGAATATTTTCGTTTTCTACTCGTTTACTAATCATGATGCTTAGCTCAAACAAAATAAACAAGGGAACTGCCACTAAAGTTTGGCTCATCCAATCGGGTGATGGGGTGATAATGGCTGCAACTAATAAAATGATGACATAGGCATATTTTCGATATGCTTGCAAAAATGCTGGCGTTACCAATCCTATTTTGGTTAGCACATAGGATATTATGGGTAGCTCAAAAGAAATACCTGTTCCGATGATGATGTTCACCATGTTTTCGATATAGTCGTCGAGTGTGGGTTTGGTTTCGAGCGCTTGCAAGGTACCAATTTTGAAATTAGACAAAAAGCTAAACGTAAAAGGTGCTAATAAAAAATAGCCAAATGAAACACCCATTAAAAAGAAAAAAGTTACCCAAAAAATAGAACCCCGTGTGTTTTTAATTTCTCGTGGGGTAAGTGCTGGTTTAATAAAGTTCCAAAACTCCCAAAAAATATAAGGAAAAGCAATGATGAAACCTCCTATGAAAGCAATGCTGATGCTGCTCATAAATTGTGATCCAAATTGGGTTACTTGCATTTGCACATTGGGTGCAGGCATGCATAAAGCATCGCCCATGTGAAGCTTGTGTCCAAGATTGCAAAGCCCTGAATAGGTAATAAAATCAGAGCGCATAGGACCATAAATGATGTGGTCGAAAATCCAATCTATTTTAATAAAAATGGCAATGGCAAAAATTATAATTGCAATAACAGATCGAACCAAATGCCAACGCAAGGCTTCGAGGTGATCTACGAAACCCATCTCTTGCTTTTTGGGGCCTTTATTTTTTGATGTATGAATGATAGGTAATGCCAATGAATGTTTTTTATTTTTTTTCTACTTCAGCCGTAAAGCCTATTGAGAAGGGTGAATCGTCTGTATTGGCGATAATTAAGGCATTTTTGTTGACTAATCCTTCTTTTCCTGCACTGTTAAACTCTAATGTAATGATGGCTTCGGCACCTGGCAAAATAGGTTCTTTTGGGAATGAAGGAGCTGTGCATCCACATGACGTTTGAACATTTGAAATCATTAACGGATTGCTACCAGTATTTTTCACAGTCCAATTATGACGTACTTTATCCCCATCTTTCATTTTTCCAAAATCGAACTTCGTATTAGGAACGTCCATAGTCGTTTTTGGCATTGCTTTCATTTCTTCATCACGCTTTGCCTTATCATCTGAAGAAATTTTAACTTCTTCATGTTTGTGCTCTTCACCTATTTTATATTTGTTGAATAAGGCATTTTGACTAACGCCACTTAATTCAACTAAAGCAATGGCAAATACAGATAAAGCAAGAACGGTTAAAAGTATAGTTTTTAATGTTGCATTCATGTTTGCAAATATATAGTTCAATTACGAATGAACAATTACGAATATTATGAAAAATATGTGAACGTTTTTATTTTTACCACAGCGTAAAAAGAATTAAACAAGGAGAAATCTGAAAAAATTATGAGGGGAAATTTTATTTTTATTTAGAGAAAATAGATGAAAATTATAAACTATTTTTTCTTTTTGATTTAAAAAAATCTTTCATTAATTGAGCACATTCATCTTGCAAAACGCCTTTTTCAATGGCTGTTTTAGGATGAAAAGGCGATTTATGGCAGTAGGTGTGTGAACCATTTTTATCATCTGAAGCACCGTAGACAATTTTGCCTATTTTACTCCAATTGAGCGCCCCTGCACACATCAAACAAGGTTCAACCGTAACGTATAAAGTAGCCTCGGGCAAATATTTGCTACCCAATGAATCAAATGCCGATGTCAATGCTAAAATTTCGGCATGAGCCGTGGCATCATTCAATAGTTCTACTTGATTATGGGCTTTTGCTAAAATTTGATTATTCATCACTAACACAGCTCCCACAGGTACTTCGTCTTTTTCAAATGCTTTTTTTGCTTCTTGCAAAGCTAATTTCATGTAATGTTCTGAAGTCATTTTAGTTTAGAAAGTTTAGGAGTTTAAAATAAAAAGTATGAACGAATCAAATTACTTAATTGTCAAATTTACTTTTCCTTCGCCAATGAGCGGTTTTTTAATTTTACCTACATGAATATTGTATGAATTGCCTTCATAGTCAAATGAAATATCTTCATTTTCACCAACCATTTTTTCATCTAAAATTTTATCGTCACGTTTGATTGTAATATCGGCTTCTTTTCGAGTAACATTTCCAATCATGATAATTACACTGCCATCGGTTCCTTCAATTATTTTTTGTGCATTCGATTCCATTAAACTTTCAATGCCTTTTTCAGGAATGTTTAAATGATGTTTACTTTCTGATTTTGACGTTATTGCAGATTTTGGTTCGTCTTTGCAGCTCAATAAAAATAAAATAAGTGTTATGGAAAGTAATAGTTGTTTCATTGTATAAAATTTTAGATACTCAAAAGTAGAAAATTTGGTGAGATGTTAAATGTTAAATATTTTTTGGCTTTGTTTTAAAACCAACAGGATTTCTTTCTGGAAGTACTTCTTCTTTTTTAACTCTTAATTCATCAATGAGTTTAAAAATAGTTTCTATTTCATCATCGTGCATTTTTACATCAAAGCCAAGGTTCATTATTTTTTTATCTATCTTTTCTAATTTCAACAGCACTTCTTTATTATCCAAAACCGCATTTCTAAGTTTTGTAAATAAACGTATTATTTGAATATTCACTTCAATAGCTCTCTCACTGTTTAAAACACTCGATAACATAGCAACGCCTTGTTCTGTAAAGGCTTTAGGCAAATATCTTACACCTCCCCAACTTGAGGTCACAATTTGTGACCTCAAGTTTTCCCATTCAATATCTGTAAGAGAAAACATAAAGTCTTCAGGAAATCGAATAAGATTTCTTTTAATACTCTGATTTAAAATTTTTGTTTCAACACCATACATTTCAGCTAAATCTCTATCAAGCATTACTTTTTGTCCTCTGATATGGTATATTTTATTGACTATTTGTCCATCTGTTAAAAGCATAAAGTAGGTTATAATTAATTTTCAAATATATAAAATTTTATAAATTGGATGTCGCAAATTGCGACTTTAAGTTTACTCCACCAACTTCAAAAATTCTTCTTCACTTAAAATAGTTACAGTACCCAATTTCTTTGCTTTTTCTAATTTGCTTCCAGCATCTTCACCTACAACTAGGTAATTTAATTTTGTACTAACGCTTCCTATAATCGTTCCTCCATTTTTTTCAGCAATGGCTTCGGCTTCGTTTCTTTTCATGGAAAGTGTGCCAGTAAATAAAAATGTTTTGCCAATTAAACTGCCACTCATGGCTTCATTTTTTTGTATGTTAGCCAAACAAACGCCTTCTTTTTCTAGCGCTTCTAAAATGGATCTGTTATCATGATGTGAGAAAAATTCTACAATGGAAGTAGCTACTTTTTCACCAACATCTTCTATGGTTAATAAATCTTCTTTTGTTTTATGGTATAAGTCGGTTAAGTGTGAAACCTTTCGTGCTAAAGCCTTTGCAGTTGTTTCACCAACATAACGAATACCCAAACCAAATATTAAACGATGCAGAGGTTGTGCCTTCGATTTTTCAATAGCTTCTTTCAAATTCAACATCGATTTTTCACCAAAGCCTTCCAATGTTTTTAATTGATCATAAGGCAAATGATAAATGCCTACAATGTTTTTTAAAAACCCTTGTTCAAAAAATCGTCTGACTAAAGCATCTCCTAATCCACGAATATCCAAAGCATCTTTTGATGCATAATGTGCAATTTTTTCAATGACTTGTGCTTCGCAATTGATATTGGTGCAGCGCCAAACAGCTTCGCCTTCAGGCTTATAAAGTTGTTCGTTACAAACAGGACAAGCCGTTGGAAAAACGATTTCCTGTTCACTTCCATCCCTTAATTCAGGAAATGATTTTACAATATAGGGTATGACATCGCCTGCACGTTCAATCAACACCGTATCACCTATCATCAATTGTTTTTCTTTAATGACATCTTCATTAAACATGGATAACGAAGAAATTGTAACACCACCTACAGCCACAGGTTCAATTTTTGCCACAGGCGTAACACTGCCCGTTCGACCCACTTGATATTCTACATTCAATAATTTGCTGCTAGCTTGTCGGGCTTTAAATTTAAACGCAATGGCCCATCGAGGATGATGTGAAGTTTGTCCAATTTTTTCTTGCAAATCCAAGCGATTTACTTTAATCACCATGCCATCAATTTCATACGGTAGGTTGTCGCGCTTTTGTTCAAATTCTTGTACATAATTGGTAACTTCATCTATTGAAGAAAATGTTTTAATATTTTCTAATGAAGTCTTAAAACCCAATGATGACAAGGACTCTAACATGCCTCTATGGGTTTGCATATGAGGATGAGTTGTTTTATTTTCTTGCAAAGAAGTATAACTCACATTATACAAAAACGCATCTAAATTTCGTTTAGCGACTTCTTTTGGATCTTTAATTCGCAAACTACCACTGGCAGCATTACGAGCATTAGCCATTGGTTGCTGTCCATCAGCAATGAGTTTATTGTTATATTCTGCAAATCGTTTTTTAGTGATTACGACTTCGCCCCTTATTTCAACTTGTTTTAAATGGT
This sequence comes from Bacteroidota bacterium, assembly GCA_947461985.1. Lineage (GTDB taxonomy): Bacteria > Bacteroidota > Bacteroidia > Chitinophagales > Chitinophagaceae > OLB11. The sequence goes on from CANHNT010000115.1 coordinate 5,312, forward strand.
ACTTACTTATTTCAGCTTTAATGGGAATAGAACGAATTTGTTTTGTGTTCATCGTGATGTCATCACCTTCGGTTCCATTGCCTCTTGTAGCACCTCTTGTGAGTTCATCATTTTCATAAACCAATGAAATGCTGGCCCCATCAAATTTAGGTTCCACACAATATTCGACGGTTGATTCGCCACTTAATTCTTTACATTTTCTGTCCCAATCGAGTAAGTCTTCTGCATTGTAACTATTTTCTAAACTCAACATGGGCACCAAATGAGCTACCGTTGAAAAACTGGTGTTTAAGCCTTTTGCAACCCGTTGTGTTGGCGATGTAGGGGTTATGAAAATGGGATTTTGTTCTTCAAATGTTTTTAATTTTTTGAATAACATATCATATTCTACATCGGCAAGTACAGGGTTGTCTTGCACATAATATTTCCAATCGGCATATTCAATAATGTCTCTTACAATAGCTAAATCATTTTCATTTATTTCACTTGTTTGAAAATGTTTTGCTTGCTCTAAAAATAGTTTTTCTTGTTCTATTGAATACATATTGATTATTTAATTTTGCCACAAAGGCAATAAAGCTCGAAGTTACATAAAGAAATTATTTAAGAAAATACATCTGTGATGTTCTGTGAAATCTATTTCGAATATCAATGTCTATGCTTTTAATCTTTTATCAATAATTATTTCTTCTTTAGAAATCACTTTTATTTTTTTCTTAAAATTTGGATGCATTGGATTGAGTATAATATTAAATTCTTGTTCTATAATAGATGAAGGAATTTGCAAAGCAATTGTGTTTTTCTTTGCTAAAAATAAATCGCCAATTTTTTTGGTAGCATTGCTGCTTGGATAAGCATTCCAATTTTGAGGCAACTGCTTTACAGGAATTTTTTCAATTTCATTATCAGGTATTTCTAACGTCAATAAACAAAATCCAGATGGCGCAATTGAGGAAGGTAAATTGGCTAATATTTCTAACATACATAATGCCACAGACTGTGATGTATAGAGCATTTCATGACCAGCAGAATTCCATCTTCCCCCTTCTAAATAGGCTCCATAGCCCGATAAATCATCAATGTATTTGCACTTGCTAATTCTGTAAACTATCATTATGAAAATACTCCGTATTGAATGCGCCCTAAAATATTTTTAAGCATCGTTATTCCTAATGAAGTGTCTAAAAATTCTTTTGGTTTCTGTTGCCCTAAAGCCAAAATCGG
>CANHNT010000116.1 GCA_947461985.1 Bacteroidota bacterium
CTGACGATGCCCATTTATACCCATTGGGAATGGTACTCATCACAGATTCTTGAACACCTAAATAAATATTATTCGGTGCAAAGTCAGGATGCTTGCTTTTATTTTCTTTAAATAAGTGATATGCTTTTCTAAAATCCCAAGCAGCATTCCAATAATCACCATATTTTATTTGAATTAAACTCCATTGAAAAAAGAGAAGTGCTTTTGAAAATAAATAATATGGAGATTTTTTGTTTCCTGTTTCTATAATGTCTAGCCGCTTACTCAAAATTAGCTTTCTTATTTTATATTCAGCAGGGTTTTCATTAAAGCTTAATGAAATAAAATCTTCATAGTTTATTAAAACGAGTGGGAGAATATTTTTTTTGTTCGTCAATAATTCATTGGCTAATAATTGTTTGCCAGCATTTATTTTCATCGACATAAAACATTTGTATGCTTCCTGACAATTAGGGCTAAATATAAATTCTTGCGCATTCATTTTTGATGTTATCATCAGAAAACAAAAAAGGCTGAGTAGTATATGGGTTATATTTTTCAAAGGGGATAAAATAAAATAGCGCAATTTTTCAATTGCGCTACAAATTTATTTATTTTTTATCAATTAAATAGAAACTGAATCACTTAATTCACTATCAATCATAATACGACCACAATGTTCGCATACAATCATTTTTTTGCGTAAGCGAATATCAGATTGTCTTTGAGGAGGAATCATGTTGTAACAACCACCACAAGAATCTCTTTCTACTGCAACTACTGCTAAACCATTTTTAAATGTTTTTCTGATTCTTTCATAAGCAATTAATAATCTGCTTTCTACTGATTCAGCTGCTTTAGCACGGCTTTTTAATAATTCATATTCTTCTTTAGAAGTTTCTTCCGTTATAACTTTTAATTCTTTTTGTTTAATCGTTAAAATTTCTTGTTTAGAAGCAATTAAAGAATCCGTGTGTTTTTTCTGAGTATCAAATTCTTCTATTTCGTAAGAAGCATCTTTAATTTTTTTATCGCAAGCTTTAATTTCAAGTTCTTGCATTTCAATTTCTTTATTGATTGCTTCAAACTCACGACTATTTTTTACGTTTTCTTGTTGTTTTTCGTATTTTTTCAAATTAGCAGCACACTCTTGTTGTAACGCTTTTTTACTGTTAATATCGTCTTTAACTTCTTTAATTTCTCTTTCCAACCCACTGATACGAGTATTGTAACCTTCTATTTCATCTTCTAAATCCTTCACTTCCATAGGTAGTTCTCCACGTAGTTTGTTGATTTCGTCAATTTTAGAATCAATCTTTTGTAATGAAATGATTGTAGTTAATTTTTCTTGAACTGAAAATTCTTTTACTGCTGCCATAATGTTTTTTAATAATAATGAACTGGGTTTGTATTAACCTTAGTATTAAGGAGTGCAAATTTAGGGAATTTTTTTGAGAGTACATCATAAAATATTTCGTTTGTAAACTGCTCACTTTCGTAGTGCCCAATATCAGCAATGACCAATTTTTGTTCTGCATCAAAAAACTGATGATATTTAAAGTCGCCAGTAATGAAAATATCTGCTTTTTGAGCAATTGCATCATTCAACAAAAAGCTTCCAGCTCCTCCGCAAAAGGCAATTTTCTCTATTTTTTTGCCTAATAATTGAGTGTGGCGAATACATTTTGTATTCATATTTTTCTTTAATAATTTCAAAAATGGGCCTTCATCGAGTGGCTTTGATAATTTGCCAATCATTCCTGCGCCAATTTCAGGATTTTTATTGTCTAACGATATGATTTCAAAAGCGACTTCTTCATAAGGATGAATTTCTTTTAAAATACCTGTTAATTTTTGTTCTAAGTGGGCTTCAAAAATAACTTCTAATTTTATTTCTGCTTCCGTATGAATTTCATTTTGTTTGCCAACAAATGGATTCGCATGATCATTGGCTTTAAATTTGCCTTCGCCGAGTGTTGAAAAACTACAATCAGAATAATTTCCTATTTTCCCAGCGCCAGCTTCATTTAATGCTTTTCTTACAATCTCAAGATGAGTTTTAGGTATATAAGTGTATAGTTTTTTTAGTTTACCTGAAATTGGTGACAGGATTTTACAATCAATAAGATTTAATTTTTCTGCTATTTTTTGATTTACGCCCATTTGCATATTATCCAAATTGGTATGCGCAGCATAAATTGCAATGTCGTTTTTGATGGCTTTAATAATTACTCGTTCAATATAATTTTTGCCAGTGATTGATTTTAATCCTGAAAATACAATAGGGTGATGTGCAATTATTAACCCACATTTTAGTTTAATTGCTTCTTCTACAACATCTTCTGTACAATCTAAAGTAATGAGCGCTTTTGAGATTTTTTTAGAGGAGTCTCCAACAATTAACCCACTGTTGTCATAATTTTCTTGATAGGATTTTGGTGCAAATTCTTCTACTGCTTTTATTATATCATTAATGAATATCATTTCGTAAAATTAAATAAAAAAAGCAACGATAAACGCTGCTTTTTTATTTTGTATGATTAAAGGACAAAAAAACTAATTATTGGGTGTGAATTTTTTAAATCTGTATCCGATAGAAAATTGCACAAAAGGAACTTTAAAAATACCATCTGAAATTTCTCTTGCAGATAGCGTTTTTGAATTGTCTTTCAACACATTACTCAATCTTAAATCGATATATAAATTAGGATTCAAGCTATAAGATGCGCCAATTGAATATCCTATGCCAAAACGACTTCCAAAATCTTCTCTAATAAATTCATAAGAAATATTTGTTGGTTGTGTGAAGGCAACCGAATTGTTTAATATAACGGTATCTTTTACAGCATAGTTTTTTGAAATTGAGGTAGTGTTTAATTTCAATGAATAAGCTAAATTAAAACCAATATAGGGTGTTGCTTTCCCAATGTGCGCTTGTAACATAATTGGGAGTTCTATGGTAGCAAAACTTTTAAAATTATATTTTCGAGTGGTCGAATCGATAGTGGTGGTGTGTATTGTTTTATTTTGTGCAGATAAAGTATTGATGTCTGCGTTGTAATCAAAAAGACTCGTTTTTTTATCATTTACAGAATATCCACTGTTGTTTTTATAAAATAATTTTAATTCACTCAAAATACTAAAATAATTACTGACAGGGATTAAATTGTTTAAACCAAAATGAAAGCCACCATAATTATGTTCGGTATTAATAAACGCAGCGTTTACACCAACACTCATACCAGGATAAAATTCAATTTTTTTCATTGCCATTTTATTGCTAAACGCTTTCATTTTATTGAAAATAGAATTTGTATATCCATTATTGGGAGTGTTATTTTTTGTTTCTTTTTTTACAGATGCATTCGAATTGTTTACTTCAGGGCTATTGTTTTTTTGATCTTGAAATGCGATTAAGTCAATTCTTTTTGAAGCATTTAATTCTTCTTCTGCAGACAATTTAACCATTCTTGGATTTAACACGATTGCTTTGGCCAGTGGTTTATTTTCTTCTTCTATTTCATTTACTATGGTTTCAACCACTTTGCTATATTTTCCCAACGTGTCGTATTCAATTTTTTTAGACATTCTGTTTTTAGTAGTTTTCTCTTTTATTTCAATCACACTAATTGTGTCTTTTTTAGAGGTTGTTTTAGTTATTTTACTCTTATTTTCATTCGAAGTATTTTGATTTTTAGGATTGTTTTTCATCTCATCAAGTTTATTTTTCCCTGAATGAATGATTGTTTTTTCAATTGTTTCATTGTTAGAAACCAACGAGTTTGTATTTTGAGCGTTTGAAGAAGTTTTAATATTTGATTTAGAAATTTCGGTTGTGTTGTTTGACTGATTTATTGTAGAGGAATGATGCGTTAATTTTGATTTTATTGTATTTTGGTCTTTTTTGTAATTGCTATTTTTGATTTTTGCAATTGCATTTATATCAGTTTTTAATTCGTTTTTCGGCTCAATAATTGATTCCTTTGGAGTAGAAGTTGGGTTAGAAGTAGAAGCGTTGATTGCAGCATCATTGCTTTCATTCGGAGAAATAGTTTCAACGGCTCCTTTTTGAATAATTACAGGTTGATTATTTTCAACTAAAGAATCATTTTTGGCAGAAGATTTTTCAGTTATTTTAATATAACCAGCTGTTAATGCACCTCCTATTAAAATAAACAAGGCTAAAAATAACGGGAGTATTCTACGTTTCTTATTAGATTCTTCTTCAGCATAGGGGTTTTTGCCATCTAAAATACGCTCCATATTAGCCCAAGCACCTAAATTGAGTTGCTCTTGCCCATTGGAAAGCTTGTTTTTAAATAATTGATCTATTGGAATGTTTTTTTCCATGGTATTAAAATTTCTTATTAAGAATATTGTCTTTCAATTTTTAATTTAAGTTGTTTTCTTGCTTCAAATAAATGCCATTTACTAGTACCTTCATTAATGTTTAAATGTTGTCCAATTTCTTTATGGCTAAAACCATCTATAACATACATATTAAAAACGGCTCTTGTTTGTTCGGGCAGCTCCTGTACTAATTTCATTAATTCATCATACTGTAGTTTTGAAGATAAATCATGTGTAATCACTTCATCTTTTTCTACAAACACTATTTTTTCGTCGTACTTCGTATTTTGTCTGATATAATCAAAAATGGAGTGATAAATGACTCTTCTTACCCATCCTTCAAAAGACCCTTCAAATTTGAACGAATCTAATTTTTGAAATACTTTTAAAAAACCATTGTTTAATATTTCTTCTGCTAAATGGTATTGATATATGTTGGTATATCGTTTTACCATGCTCATCATCTTTGGGTAAAATTGTTTATATAACTTTTCTTGAGACACTCGATTCCCTGCCTTGCAACCATTAATTAGTTCAAGTGTTTCTTCATCAACATGGGGTCCAATGTAGCTCAAAGCGTAACTCAATTTTGTATCTTATTCTATTCAAGCAATAAGACGCGTATTATTATATTTTGGTTTGTAAGGTAAATAAAATAAATCTTTTTACATAAAAAAAGCTCCTCAAAAGAGGAGCTTTTCTATATTTTTTTAAAATGATTATTTAACCATTAATTTATTTGATGTTTTTTGACCATCCGCATTGATAGTATAGATATACATACCAGCAGATAAATCAGCTACTGAAATAGTTGTTCTTGAAGCTGTATTTGCTGCAATAGAACCTACTTTAGTTGTTTTTACAACTTGACCTAAAGCATTTGAAATTTCAATTGTTACATTTTTTGCGTCATTTTCTAAATAAATAGAGAAATTTGCAGATTCTGTTGAAGGATTTGGTGAAACACTAACTTTCCCAAATGAAATTTCATTTTCATTGATCCCTACGGTTGAAGCACAAGTTGGACAAGTTAACTTCCATTGTAACCAATGATGCTCATAGCCATAATCTGCACCTGTGTAATAAAATGAAGGAATAAATAAATCACCCCAACCTGTAGTATCATTTTGGATAATGCTTGATACATTATAATCACCTTTAGTGTATCCACGGAACGTTCCACTAGCTTCTTCAAAAGATACAAATCTAAATCGGTTGTAGATAATATTTGTACCAGAACCTATTGAATCAACTAATGGAGTCCAAGTATCACCTGATTTGAATACAACTGATATAGCTGCCACATTAGTTCCAGCAGAACCTACTGTTAAACCAACTGGTGTTTCAAAATAATTCCATCCACCGCCAATTGTGTCATTTACTGAAGATGCTGTTAAAGGTATTTTTTTAATAATAGTTGAAGTACCATCAATTGCATTTTTTGAGAAATTATATGCTGGATCAGCAACTTTAATTGTATCTGTATTGTAATTTCCAATTACAGCAGCTTGGGTTTCATTCCATCTAAATATATCTGAGTTATTAGCAACAGATACAATTAATGTATCAACAACGTTTGGTTTTGCTGGGTTTCTATCATAAATACCTATAACCCCAACTGAGTCAACTGAGTAGCCTTTACCTCTTTCAAATGCAATTTCACCAGGATAATTAGCAGTTGAATTAAAATCAGAAGCAGCTGGGTCTATAACTTGACCAATTCCTTTAAGCCAAATAGCACTTTGGATTGTGCCACCTGCACCATTCCCATAAAGTGCTTTCATTGTAGAATCATGCCAAATTATTCCAGTATTAACTGTATTTGCAAAATCACTAAATATAGTTCCAGTAGTTCTGTCTTTTGCATCAACAACATCAAACCAACGCGAAGCAGCTCTAGTTTTTGATTTAGTATGATTAGGCATTACTGGTGCAGTTCTTTTTCCAATTGTTTCTGTTTCTGTTTTTTGCACAGACATAATGCTTTTGTTGTTCTGTTGAGCAAACATACCTATAGCTGAAAAACTAGCTATTCCAAATAGTAAAATCTTTTTCATTTTTTTTATTTTTTTAAATTATTTATAATCAGTAAAATTATATTTTTTTTAAATACCAACCAAAAAAATAATAATATAGTAATCAACAGTCTTACATTTGC
>CANHNT010000117.1 GCA_947461985.1 Bacteroidota bacterium
CTTATAGCGACTCTCAAACTTTGGTAAGGAAAAGCCTCACAAAGTTAAATAGTTGAACTGTGCCATAGCCGTTGTCGGTGTATAAAGTTTCAGACCTCGACCTCATAAAAAATGAACATCGTTCAACCTCCAACTAAATAAAAACCGTTAAAGAAAACTTAAGGTGTTTTTTGTAGTGTTTTTTATAATAAATTTGCTACAACTACATATTTTACATGAAGAAACTATTTTTTGTTTTTACCATAACTGCTGTTTCGCTTTCGGCCTTTGCCCAAAAAGATAAAAGCGCTAAAAAAGACCCATGGATGTCTGATGAATTATGGAATCCTATTCCTATTAATCGTCAATTATCACATGATAAAATTGATCGTTTGCAAAAGCAAATTGATGAGTTTGATGGTAAATTAAATAAAGATATTAATTTATTTGGCAACGAGAAAGGCAGTAAAATGATTACGGATGCAGTCATTAAACGGGTGGACAGATTGCAAATCATTCTTGAAAATTTGCCTATTGACCATTGGACCAAAGTGAAATATTTTTTGTTTTTAGAAGATGATGTAAAACAATGCTATAACGATATTGTAGCGAATAATGCCGATGCAAAATATTATCAAGATTTGATTCAAAATTTTGAAATTATTTTTAAAAAACAGCAAGATGGAGAAAGTTTATTGCCTTACATCAATGAAAATTTTACTCGTTCATTGTTTGGTAGCAGAAACATGTTTAAAGATGACAAAGCATCAGTAGCAGCTACTTACAATGAAATGGTTAAATTGTATCCTGATGAAATGTCTAAACGATTTAATGAATTTGCTTATATGGATGCGGCTACAACGATGATGGCTTCGGTGGTAAAGAAAAATCCCAATATAATATTAAACTATGCAACGAGTACGGCTGCGGAGCGTAATGCAGTTAGAAAAAGTACAGATCCGTTGGTAATGAAAATAGTGAATATTGCCGACAATGCAAAAACGCCTTTAAAAGCAATTGTTTATTTAGATCAATTAAACAATGGGTCTATGACTTTAGAGCAAGTGAATGCCGTTACAGAAGACAATGCTTCATATTATAAAAGTTTGGTGCAACTGCGATTGAAAGATAATCCGATGGCTAAAAAAGTAATAGAACGTGAAAGTAAATTACAAGCATTGGAATATGTAAGAACCATGAATGAATTGCATGAAGCGCAAGACCCGATTCGTTTTAAATGCATTGAACCATTAACCGCAAAAGAAATTTATTTCTTATTGGTAATGTGTAGTGATGAAATTTATACCAGTACGTTTGTAGGTTCGTTTAATAGAATGTTGCCTAAAATGGCACCTTTAAAAGGCGATGTTTTTTTGCAAGAAATGAATATGGATAAGTTTAGAACCTTCATTCGGATGAGTGCTGGTTATAACAAATTAGATGAGTTTTTAGCAACCATGGATGAGCCAAGTAAAAATAATTTAATGGCTTCTTTTGTTCATAATATTGATAAAAATCCTGAAACAGATGTGGCTGATGCTGTAGATGTGGCTGACGCTTTTGGAAGTATAAAAGATGAAAATTTATTGTATTATTTATTGGAAGAATTAAAAAAAGATTATGAAAGAACGTATCAAGAAAATAATAAACGTGGCTTGATTACGTATTTCTTGTTGAATACGTTATGCACATCAATAATCAATCCTGAAGAAACAAATGATGATTTGCAAGCCCAATTAAAAGTTCCACCAATTAGTTTTGTATCTGATAAAAGTTTGTTAGATGCAAATGGTCGAGTAATTATGCAAACCTATTTTTATGGTGATGATGATGGAAAACAATCGTATGCAAGTTTTGTAAATAATTTTAAACCAGAAGAATGGAAAATAGAAAAAAGTCCCAAATGGACTACATTTACATCTACCAAAGGTTCTCCTGTAACTATGTATGCTAATTTGCCTTTAGAAGAGCCACAAGATGAAGAAGCTCAAAATGAGTTAAATGTAATGTTAGCAAAAAATGGTGTAAAACCTTCTATTTTGGTGCATCGTGGGCACAGTTATCATTTATCAACTACATTAAAAAATGTTACATCCGATAATAAAATCATTGTATTAGGTTCATGTGGTGGTTATCACAATTTATCTTCTATTTTAGAAAAATCAGAAGATGCACACATCATTTCGAGTAAACAAACAGGAACCATGTTTGTAAACGACCCTATTGTTAGGGCCATTAATTCAAGATTAACTCAATCAAAAGATATAAATTGGATTGAATTATGGGAGGAAGTTGGTAAACAAATGAATACTCCTGCTTTGCAAGATAAATTTAATGATTACGTTCCTCCTCATAAAAACATGGGTGCATTGTTTTTAAAAGCCTTCAAAATTCAAATGAAAGATAATGGGTTGTTGTAAATTTTATTATTAAAGTATATTTACATTTTTATAGAATTACATTGAATTGAATTTTTCTTTTTCATATCCAGCATGGTTTATCATCTTCTGCCTATTAGTGGGAGCTGTCTTTTCCTTTGCATTATATGTAAAAAAGAAAAATGCCTTTCCATTTACTTGGCAATTTATTTTAGTGATATTGTCTCGATTTTTAATCGGAGCAATCTTAACGTTTTTATTATTGTCGCCAATTTTAAACTATTTACAAAAAAAGGAAGACAAGCCAACGATTGCTTTTATTCAAGATAATTCGGCTTCTATAAAAAATGCATTTAAAAAAATAGACAGCGTAGCTTATCAAAAAAATGTACGCGATTTAATTACTGAATTGCAAAAAGAGTATAATGTTAAAACGTTTTCATTAGGCAATCAATTAAGGGATAGTTTGCATTTTCAATATAATGAAAATGGCAGTGATTTATCAACTCCTTTAGAAACCATCATGACTACCTTGGAAAATGAAAATTTAGGTGCTGTCATTTTAGCATCTGATGGAATTTATAATAAAGGAACTTCTCCATTAAATAGTACGTATCCATTTAAAGGTGTTGTGTATTCAATTGGATTAGGAGATACAACCATACAACGAGATGCTTTAGTAGCAAGGGTTTTCGCAAATAAAATTGTTTATTTAGGAGATCAATTTGCCATTCGAAGTGACGTGTCGGCTTATGCTTGCAAAGGTTCGTCGGTCAATGTTTCGGTGTTTAGCCATTCGGCTAATAGGGTAGTGGCAACGCAAAATTTTTCGGTAACAGAGGATCGTTTTTCAAAGTCAATTGAAACCATTATTGATGCTCGTTCGGTGGGTGTTCAACATTATACAATCTCTATTTCAAAAGTTGATGGGGAACAAAATATTGCCAACAACGCACAAGATGTGTATGTGGAAGTGATGGACAGTAAAGAAAATGTGTTGGTTGTTGCCAATGCACCCCATCCAGATATTTTTGCATTGAAGGAAGCTTTAACTAAAAATAAAAATTTTAAAGTAGATATTAAAACAGCACAAAAAGTAGAAGCCAATATTAGCGACTATAATTTAGTGATTTTACACAATTTGCCTTCGGTAAATTACAATGCAAACAGCATCATAGAGCAAGCAAAAAAACGAGGGATTTCATTGTGGTTTTTTACTGGTTCGCAAACTGCCATTCCTTTATTTAATCAAGCTCAAACTTGCTTGCAAATAACTCCAAGAGGAATGTCATTAAATGATGCTTCTGCTAATTTAAATAAAGATTTCTCATATTTTACATTATCAAATACAACAGGTTTGTTGCAATTGCCTCCATTAGCAACCCCTTTTGGAGAGTATACAACAGGTGCCAATACTCAAGTTTTAATGACGCAAAAAATTGGTTCTGTCAATACCAATTATCCATTATGGATTGTGCAACAAAACAATGGTGGGCGAATTGGAGTAACAACAGGGGAAGGCTTGTGGCGTTGGCGTTTATATGATTATCAGCAACACAAAAATCAAAATTTGGTGGATGAATATATCCTTAAAACAGCCCAGTTTTTATCTGTCAAGCACGATAAAAAACAATTCAGAACAACGCTACAAAAATCGGTTTTTACAGAAAGCGAACCGATTACGTTTGATGCTGAATTATATAACGAAAACTACGAACTCATCAATACACCTGATGTAAATTTAACCATCACAGATGAAACCAATATCAAGAAAACATATACTTTAAACAAAGAAGGAAATTCATATTCATTGTCGTTAGGAAATTTAGCAGCAGGTAAATATGAGTACACAAGTCAAACCGCTTACAATGGAAAAAATTATTCAGCTTCAGGAAACTTTTCAGTTGTCGCAATCAATATTGAAGATGTAAATACAACAGCCGATTTTGGAATGTTAAATCAATTGGCTAAAAACTATGGAGGTGAGTTTATATATCCTTCAGAAATCATGTCGATAAAAGATAAAATAAAAAATAATCAAGCCGTTAAAACCATTTTAAGAACACAAGTAAATACAGAGCCACTCATTAATTGGAAATGGTTATTTGGATTATTAATATTGCTACTTTCGTTAGAATGGTTTATTCGAAAATACACGGGGAATTATTAATTCCTTTTAGTTAACTCTCCTAAAGGAGAGGGTTAGGGTGAGGTTTATTATTGAGGCAACTCAACTGAGATGTCAACTATTTCTTCATTTTCAAACCAAATGGTCAAACCAATATTGTCGTAAGTGTAAACATATTCTGGCAAATCTTTTTCGATTTTTAAATCCATTTTAATTTTATTGGCAGCGTAATAGGCTTCAATGTTATCAACGATCGTTGTTTTATTTTCTTTTCTAAAATCAATCCCATTAAACAATAGATTATTAGAGTGAATCGACAAATATTCAAAATCTTTTCCATCGTAATGAAGGAAAACAGAAATATCTTGTTGGTCAAAATATAATTCTACCGAATGAAAACCATCGCCTTCATCTATTACTTCTCTAGTTTCTGGTTTGCCTAAAATAGCAACAATTTCTTCTTCTGTGCTTGTGAAACTAATATTTCCCATTCCTTTATTCGGAACAAATGTTTTCATTAAATTGATTGCTTCTGAATTAGACATTTTTTTATTTTTTGTAAAGATAGATATTGTTGGATTAAATTAAATGTAATATTATCATGAATTTTATTTGCATAAATTTATTACATTTACAATATGAATTTGAATACTTCAGAACTTTATTTAATTAAACAGTACTTTAAAACACAGCCTGTTTTAAATGCTTATTTATTTGGTTCATATAGTAGAGGAGATGCAAATATAAAAAGTGACATAGATATATTAGTTGATTTAGATTATTCTAAAAAAATTGGATTGCATTTTATTCAAATGAAAATTGAGTTAGAAAAATTATTGCATACTGAAGTTGATTTAGTTTCTTCAAATGGGTTGTCAAAATATATAAAACCAATAGTAGACAATGAAAAAATATTAATTTATGCGAAGTGAATTAGGAGATAAAATTAGGCTTCAACATATTTCTGATGCAATCATTGAAATTGAAAAATATATTGTAGATGTTACATTTGAAGATTTTAATCAAAACTCTATGATGCGTTTTGCGTCTATAAAACAAATGGAAATTATAGGGGAAGCTACAAATCATTTATCTAACAATTTAAAATCAACTTATACAAACATTGATTGGGTTCAAATAATTGGAATGAGAAATGTATTTGTACATGAATATTTTGGAATAGATGCTGTATTAGTTTGGGAAATCATCAAAGAGGATATTCAAGAATTGAAAAAAGAAATTGAACATATTTTGAGTTTGATGTAAATTTAAACTGCTTATGATTTATAATTCGTAATTAATTTTAACCATTCATAACTCATAATAAACTCAATTCCTTGATAACAGACAACTCGTAATTCATAATTAATTTAACCCATTCATAATTCATAATAAAACTGTATTTTTACTTTCTAAATTATAAAAACAATGCCAGTATTATCAACAGGACTTATTATTTTAGTTTTGCTTGCATTAGCAATTCTTTTCACCGGAATTTTTACCGTTCAACAAGGAACCATAGCCGTTATTACCATGTTTGGTAAGTATCGACGATTAGCCATGCCGGGTTTAAACTTTAAAGTTCCTTTTTTAGAAATGATTTTCAAAAAGATTTCTATCCAAAACCGTTCAGTAGAATTGCAATTTCAGGCAATTACATTAGACCAAGCCAATGTAAACTTTAAAGCCATGTTGTTGTATGCTGTAGTAAGTTCAGATGAAGAAGCCATAAAAAATGTTGCCTTCAAATTTATTGATGATAAAAGTTTAATGCAAGCGTTGGTAAGAACCATTGAAGGCTCTATTCGTGCTTTTGTAGCTACTAAGAGACAATCCGAAATTTTAGGCTTAAGAAATGAAATTAATTTACATGTAAAAGATCAAATTGATGCGCAGTTAGAAGCATGGGGTTATCATTTAATTGATTTA
>CANHNT010000118.1 GCA_947461985.1 Bacteroidota bacterium
ATTCCAAAATTCGTTCTTCTGCGCAAGGTTTGTTTATGATGATGACAAATGGTTTTGGTGCAGTAATGGGAAGTCTTTTAAGTGGATTAATGATTGATAAATACTTTACTTTAAAATTTACAACAATTGATAGTTTACTAAATCATTTAAAAGTTGATGTGAATAATGCAGCTGTGAAAAATTTATTAGTTGGTAATGAAATACTACCTAGTCATTTATTTAAGTCACCTGTTTTTATTAAAGAATGGAGTCCTATATGGTTGGCTTTTGCTGGATATGCTTTAATCATTGCTATTTTATTTGCTGTGTTTTTTAAACATCAACACAATAAAGAAGAAGTGAATAATGTAAGTCACTAATCAAATCAAACTCTTAATGGATAAATTTATACAAGAGTTTTTTAAATTACAGCCATAATTTACGCTCCGTTATTTTTGAATAAAAATTAAATGAAAACAGAAATACTTACTGTTCAAATTTTGATAGAAGATAATATTGAATCTGTTTGGGAAAAATGGACGACACCCAATGATATTAAAATTTGGGATAACCTCTCTGATTTATGGCACACTCCTGTTGTTATCAACAATTTAAAAGTAGGGGGACGATTTTTGTATAGAATGGAATCAAAAGATAAGTCAGAAGGTTTCGATTTTAGTGGAACATACACCCAAATTATAAAACATGAATTAATTGAATACATTACTACTGATGGTCGTAAGGTTTCAATAGAATTTGAGCATCTTAATGATTTTACAATTATTGTACAAAATTTTGAATCTGATATAAACAATTGCAGTGAAACACAAAAAGCTGGTTGGGTATCGGTTTTAGAAAGTTTTAAAAATTATGTTGAAGGTTAAAAATGATTTCATCTATTCTTCAGACAATTTTTTTAATTTTTGTTTATACGTTTCATATTTAAATAAAGGTAGAATTGTACCTAAATTTTCAGCATCAATAATTTCTGGTTTAATAAATTTTATTACTATAAAGCGTCCATATTGAGTATCAAATTTTTCTACTATCGAATACAATTGTTTGGTACTTATGCAACCTGTAAAAAACTTTTTCTTCAGAAAAAGTAGTTTTGCTTCATCATCTGTTTTAGTAGCTAGTTTTTCAACAAATGAATTTATTTCCACATCTGATGCTTCTCTAACACACTTTGAAACTGCTTTGGGCAATACTTGTTTAACAGGTTCTTCTTTTATAATTGGCAAAATTGGGTTATTTACAACGGCTGTTTTTTCTTCAGCTATGGTTGAATCCTCTTGTACTTTTTCTTTCTTTTTCTTATCTTTTTTCTTATTTACTACCAACGGAGCCACTTCTTTTTCCACCTGAAGCGTATCAACAAAAACATTAGAATTTGTGTTTTCTTCTTGTTTTAATAACTTTTCTTTTTTCTTCTTTTTAATTTTTTCTTTAACCTGAATCGTATCTGTTATTTCAGAGTTTGAATTAATAACTTCTACAATGCCATATTTCTCTTTTTTCTCTATTTCTGCAATGGTTGGCTGGTCTTCTCCTTTTTTAGCTAATTTCTTTTTAAATAAATTGCTGGCTTTATTGCCTTTGGTTTTCACTTCTTCTAGCACATAATTTTGTGGATTGTAGAAATGAATCTTATTTTCGTCTGTAGAAAAAGCAAAATTTACAGAAGTATTCAATTCAATTATTTTTCCGTTGTTCACTAAGTCCAATAAGTAAAATTTATCCTCATTTGCCTTTGCTAATTTGTAGCCATATTGTGCATTTGAAACCGTGTTTACTACAAATTTTTGTGGAGGATAAAGGTTGCCTGCAAATTTTATTTCTACATTATTTTCTCCCTCTTGTTTGGTTTCAAACAATAAATAATTTCTAGCCAACGATTTAATTTCATTTCCATTTAAGTTTACAGAAATAGGCATTCCTTTTATTGCTTCAATATAAATGTAAGATGACTGAGCAATTGTAATTTGAACAATACTAATGGTTATAATTAATAATAAGGCAATTTTGTAGACATTCTTTTTCATTCGGTTTTTTCATGTTGATTATTCAAAAGTAATCAGTTCTTGCCCTTTTTCAACAGCTTGTTTTTCTGTTACTTTTATTGATTTAATAACCACATCAGCTGCAGCTTTAAAAATATTTTCCATTTTCATAGCTTCTAATATTAACAAAGGTTCCCCTGCTTTTACATAATCGCCCTCATTTACTAGTGTTTTAATAACTAAGCCCGGCATGGGTGCTTTTAAGTTATTTACTTTTTTAGCTTGAAGTGTTTGAATCCCTAATTTCTCTAAATGAATGTCTACAGGTTCTTTTATCTGAATGGTATATTTTTTACCTTCAATTCTAAGAACTACTTGCTTGCTTTCATAATCTATTTTTACAACGTCGGTATTAATATTCCGACCATTGTAATTAAATAGGTAACTGCCTTTTTGAACTTTTGAAAAATCAACATTTTGTAAATTACCATTAACGCTCGCTTTTTCATCGAGCTCAACAGTATATTTGGTTTCATTTATTAATGTATGATATATTTTGTCCATTATTGACGAGGCATTTGAGGTAATTGTTGAGCTAACATATTGACTTTATCTGCTAATTCTTTTCCTAATTCTGGCATTCCATTTGCATTGGCAGATTGAGCCAAATATCCTAATGCTTGAAATTCAAATGCGGCATCTTGATATTTTGAACCTTTAGCATCTTCACTTAAAGAATTAATATATGCCACATCATCTTGACAGAATTTTACTAATTTATCTGTAATTGATTTTGCCAAATCTTTGCTTCCTGCTTTCATACTCATGTCAGCCATCAAAATCATTGAGCGATCTTCTTGTGTAATTGCTGTTGGATATGAACTTTCTGAAATGGAATTTACTACTTTCTTAAGTACTTTTATAGCATCTGCATTTCTATTATTTCTAACAAAATAATCGGCTAATTGGAATGCTAAAATACGAGGTGTGTTTAACATTCTTCTGTTGGTTTGATCATAATTTACGTCAGTTCTATGTGCATTTCCGTACTCAAATTTGTTCATGATTAAATCCATACATTTTTCAGCATTTACTCTTAAAGGAGAATTTGTTGTATTCCCTTCAGTTCTTACAGGAATCAATTTATAAGCCAATCCTTCTAATTGTAAATATTCTTGTAAACCTTCATAATGATCAGGATCTATTGAGTTCGCAAAATAAATAGGACGTTTCCAAGCATTGGCAGCTAAAATATTTAAAATGGCTAAATCGTTTTTGTAAGCCACATTTTTAGGCATTGAAAATTGTACTTGGTCAACAATAGAATCCGTCGCAGAAACCAAACCATTTTTTACAACCAATGCTTTGTCAACTGGTAAGAAGAAATTTTTCACAGGGAAATAATTTAAACCTGCACCATCTCTTCCAGGTAATTGTGCCCCACTGGCATCACTGCCCACAAAGTTTAATATTTCTGTAAGATTTACGTATTTATCTTGAGCAATTGATTTGGTATCTTGAAACTGAATGTAATTTCTTTTTTCTCCTCTATATTGCTCCGATTTCCAAATTAAATCTACGGGAGCTGCTTTATTAACTGCATTTTTCAATTGATCGATATACCAATCAATTCCTAATAAACTAATATTAATCATTCTGATATCAGGTCGAATACCTTCAACCTCTTGTGCATACCAAAGTGGGTAAGTATCATTATCACCTTCTGTAAATAAAATAGCGTTTGGCTCACATGAGTTTAAATAGTTTTTTGCGGTAGCCAAAGCCAATGTTTTATGGCTTCTATCATGGTCATCCCATTCTTTGCTTGCCATCAACATTGGAACCGCTATCAAACATAAAACCGTTGCAATGGCAGGAGACAAAGCACCTATTTTTAATTTATTGAACCAATCTGCAACCATTAATACTCCTAAACCAATCCAAATGGCAAAAGCATACGTTGCACCTGCATAAGCATAATCTCGTTCACGGGGTTGCATTGGTGTATTGTTCAAATATAAAACGATGGCTAATCCTGTAAAGAAAAATAATAAAGTAACAATAAATGTGTTGCGTTTATCGTGTGTGTATTGAAAAACCAATCCTAAGATTCCTAATATAAATGGCAAGAAGTACAATTCATTTCTTGATTTTGTGTTTCTTAAACCTAAAGGCATTTTGTCAATATCACCACGTCCAAATGCTTTGTCAATAGATTTAATTCCACTTATCCAATTTCCATTTTCTGGTTCACCTTGAATGTTTTGAACATCATTTTGACGACCAATATAATTCCAACAGAAATATCTCCACCACATTTGATTGACTTGATAGCCCATGAAGAATTTTATATTATCAGCGCTTGATGCTTTTTCGCCTTCAGCTAGTCCTAAATAATTTTGATAATATTGTGCATGACGAGGATCATTGCCATCCCATATTCGAGGGAATAAACGAGTGTCACCACCTTCATATTCATACTCATCTTGCTTTTCACCTAACTCTTCATAGTTTTTTTCTCCTTTAAAATATTGCATTTTACCAGGTTTCATACCTGTTGGTTGAGAGTTAAAATCAGGACCAGTAACTAAAGGCACTTTTCCATATTGCTCACGTTGTAAATATTTAATTAAAGTTACAGCATTATCAGGATTCGTCATGTCAATAGGAACATCTGCATTAGAACGAATAATCGTTTGAAAAAATGCAGAATATCCAATTAAAATAAATACAAAACACAATGCACCTAAATGAACGAAATATTTGTTATTTGCTTTAGCCCATTTCAAAACAAAGAAACTTGCAATTGCAACTAATACGATGGTAAAGAAAACACCACTATTAAAAGGTAAGCCAAAAGAGTTAACAAAAATGATATCTAATTTCATTGCCATTACTGGAATTCCTTGAATAACGCCATATTGCACAACTCCTGTAATTACACAACCAATTAAAAAAGCCCAAACCGTTCCCATGGTAGAAACTTGATATTTTTTGAAATAATATACCATTACAATTGCTGGTATGGTCAATAAGTTTAATAAATGGACACCAATAGATAATCCCATAATAAAGGCTATTAAAATTACCCATCGATCAGCATGTTCATTCTCTTGAGAAAGACGGTCTTCCCATTTAAGAATTGCCCAAAATACCAAAGCAGTTAAAAAAGATGAAAGTGCATACACCTCACCCTCAACTGCCGAAAACCAAAAAGTATCAGAGAAAGTATACGCTAATGCACCAACTATACCTGCACCCATGATGGCTATTAGGTTTGATTGAGTTAATACTTCGCTGTTTTTTGCAAAAATGCGTTTTGCAAAGTGAGTAATTGTCCAAAATAAAAACAATATCGTCATACCACTCGAAATTGCAGATAATGAATTAATGGCTAACGCCGCATTTTTTATACCACCAAAAAGAATGACAAAAATTCGTCCTAACATCAAAAATAGAGGAGCACCTGGTGAGTGAACGACTTCTAATTTTGCAGCTCCAGAAATAAATTCTCCACAATCCCAAAAACTAACGGTAGCTTCTTTGGTCATCATGTAAACGGTAGTTGCTATTAAGGCGATTAACCAGCCGACGATGTTATTAATTTTGTTGTAATTCATAATTTTTAAAAAATGTTAAAAGGCAAATATAATTAAGTTATAAAGGTTTTGTTAATGAAATAAGTTAAAATAATCAAAAAGACTAATTTGAAGTGTGAGGATAGATTAGAGATTTGAGAAAAAAGTAAATAAAATATTAATAATTTAATTCTCACATCTCACATCTCACATCTCACATCTCACAATCTATATAGTAGCGATACACTTTAATTCAATAGCTATGGGTGTTGGCAAACTATTAATTTCGCAAGTAGTTCTGCAAGGTTGGGCATCTTTGAAATACTCGGCATACATTCTGTTATAGGTATGAAAATCGCGTTTCATATTCACTAAAAAAACGGTTACATCCACCAAGTTTTCCCATTTTGAGCCACTTTCCTCTAATACGATTCGCACATTGTCAAATACACTTTTACATTGAGCTTCGAAGTCAAATGCTAGGAAATTTCCATTTTTATCTAATTGTAAACCTGGAATTTCATTTGTATCAGGTGTTCTTGGACCAATGCCTGATAAAAATAATAAATTGCCTACTCGTCTTGCATGAGGATATGCGCCAACAGGTTGAGGTGCTTTTTGGGTAGAAATTATTTCGCTCATTCTTATTTTATTATTATTAAGAGGGTAAAAATAATGGATAGCGTTCAATTTTTAATAGTTTTTTTTCAAGTGTTAATATATTTTATTTTTTGATTAAAACTATATTCATTGACCAAAAACTAACTTTTATTTATTGATTTTTTTAACGAAATTTGCACCAA
>CANHNT010000119.1 GCA_947461985.1 Bacteroidota bacterium
ATGAAATGAATTCATTATCATTGTATTTCAAAAATAGAATAAAAGCAGTATGAGAAAAGTAATATTCAATCTTGTCGCTATATTCGCAATGATTTCTTTAGGAAACACTGCGTTTGCACAATACAAAGACGATGACATGGTAAGAATTTACAGATGGTTAAGTAACAACAATGAATTTGTTACTTTAGCAGAAGGTGAAATTCAAGAAGGTCAATTATTACAATGGCATTATAAAGAAAAAACATTTTTGTTTTATGCTTACAAAACACCTGCAAACGATCGTGTAGCAGTATACAGATGGACAAATCCTGTTACAAACGATCAAGTAAGTATTGCAGAAGACGAATTGACTGATAGTGATATGAACTTGAAAGGGTATACTTTAAAATCATTGCAATTTTATGTGCCTGTTCGTAGATCTCAAAATCATGTTGCAATTTATCGTTGGTATAGAAGCAAAACAAAGGATTGGGTAACAATACCTGAATTTGGAGATACTGATAAATATACTGATAAAGGATATAAAATGAAAACGTTCCAATTTTATGGTATTATGCGTAATGAATATGAAAGATAATTTTCATTGCATAAATTAAAATATTGTATAAAAATCTCGTAGCATTAGTTACGAGATTTTTTGTTTTTGACATTATAAATAATGGGAAATAAGTGGCTAATTATTCAACTTAAAAAAAACAAGAATAAATAATACTATTTGGTTGAGTTCTGTTTTTAATCTTACGAGGTTAACCTCAACAATTAGTCTTTGTACAAACTTACATTTTCTGAAATATTAACCGGCAATTTAATATAAACACCCCCTTTGCCAATTTTTGCATAACCTTGAATGGTAACCTTGTTAGTTTTAGAAAACAAGGCTTTAAATGCGGTTCCTAGTACTTTTAGTGCATCAAAGTGAGCTACTATAGGAAATAAAAAAGTAGAATTTTTTGCAATTTGAGTTTTAATGGGTTGGTCAGCAACACCTACAAATTTATCGTTTAGGTAAATATTCAAATTGGTTTCCTTCACATCCAATCTAAAATTATTAGGATTGAAATATTCTATATCCATTTGAATTGCCGTATTATTAAAACTAAGGGTTTGTAGTTTAGTGTTTTTAATCCCTTTATATTCGAGTTCTTTTATGCTGTTGCAACCAGCAGAGGATAATAATAAAAACGTTGCCAATAAGCTGCTAAAAAATAAGATAGATTTCATCATTTTCATTTAATTAAAATATTCAAAAACACGGTATTTCAATTTATTATCACCATTTGTGGGGTCTTGCAACAAGACTCTTTTCCAATATGGATTTACTAAAATATCTTGCTCCGAAGAGTGTAAAATAATCATTTGGTCTGAGATGCTTCCAGGTTGATAAAAAAGAAATTTTACATTTTTTCGACCTTTGGTTTCATAATAAAACCAAACCTCATAGGGCAATGAGCCTTGCTCGTTATCTCTTTTTTCAGTTATATTGGGTTCACCAAACATTAAATATAATTTTCCTCTGTCGGTTTCAAAACCAGGCATTCCATTTCTTCCATATTTTTTTGAAACATAATTTAATTTATCAGCATAAACTTTCCATTCTTTTTCAGGTGCTGAACTGTTTCTGTTATACCAAAAGTTATAAAAAAATTGTGCTGCGTTAACATCATTTTCTTCCATAGCAACAATAGCCCTTATTTCAGCCACTTCAGCTATTGGAACCAAGGCTTTTATGTTTTTTAATAGTTGCTTTTGACTATAATTTGACACAAAAGAATTTTGTATATTGATGTTATTGGAAGCGATATTATCCTCAAATTCAGTTTTTATAATGGCTTTTCCATTTCTAATGGTTTGAAATCCTTTTTTGATAGAACTAATAATTTCTAGTTGTTTGCTCACTAAAGACACGATAATATCATAATTTCCAGAAATTAAATAATTAGAAATATCTAGGCTATCAACAAATGCAATTTTTTTATCTGAATGTAATAGAATCTTTTTTTGAACAATTGGTTTTAATCTGCTTTGTTGAATCGTGTTTTTTTTAATTTCAATAGAAATGTAGTTACTGTCGGTACCATTTTTTACAGAAAATGATATAAAAATTTGATTTTGATCGATATCAAAAAAAGGGAAATCCATATCCTTAAAAGGAATTTGATTGATATCCGAAATTTTTAAATCAAACAAAGTATCTTTTTGTTGAGAAAAAGAATTTTTGTTGAATATCAAAGCCAATAAAATAAAGAGTATGATTATCTTTAATCGCATTTTGTAAATGTACAAATATGAATGAAAATATCGTCTTATTAGAATGTGAAAATTTTCCTTGCATTGCTTGGTACCAAATGTTTTTGAAAAACGAAAATATTCAAATTGAACAACATGAATATTTTGTGCGTACATCTTTTAGAAACAGAACAGTTATTGCTGGTCCAAATGGATTGGTAACCTTGAGTATTCCATTAAAGGGAGGTAGAAATCAAAAAAATGTCATGAAAGATATCGAAGTTTCGTATGATGAAAATTGGCAGGCTGTACATTGGAAAACCATAGAGTCTTGCTATCGAAGATCACCGTATTATGAATATTATGCCGAAGAAATTAAAATGTTGTTTGAAAAAAAACATCGTTTTTTAATGGATTATAATTTAGAATGCCTTCAAATGGTAAATCAATTATTGCAAGTAAAAAAAGAATTTGTACTGACAGAGAAATATGATAAAACACCGTTAGGTAATTGCACAGATGCTAGAAATACTTTTGAGGAAAATAGGAGATTTGAATTGCCAAACTACATTCAAGTTTTTCAGGATCGGATAGGCTTTAAAAGCAATCTGAGTATTTTGGATATGCTTTTTTGCGTTGGAAAACCATTGATTGAAAATTTGAAATCGTAAGTTCTTTTTTTGGAAACCAATTTACTTTAAAAAAGCACTTAAAATCAACGTAAAATTAGTTTTAAATTAATAAAATTCATGTTTACATTTGTACCTATAACAATAAATAGATTATTAACTATCAATGCAAAACAAATATACTGACCTTGTAAAACAAACCTTTGATTTTCCTCAAGAAGGTTTTCAGGTTAAAGACAATTATCTACAATTTAATGGGGTTGATTTAAAAAAGTTAATTGACAAATATGGCACGCCATTTAAAATAACATTTTTACCTAAAATTGGAATGCAAGTTAGCAAAGCAAAAAAAATGTTTGCAGATGCTATGAAAAAAAATAAATATGAAGCTGAATATTTTTATTGTTATTGTACAAAAAGCTCGCATTTTTCGTTTATTGTAGAGGAAACGATTAAGCATGGAGTGCATTTAGAAACTTCTTTTGCTTATGATTTAGAAATTATAAAAAGTTTATATCAACGTAAAAAAATAACTAAAGACACCTTTGTTATTTGTAACGGATTTAAAACCAAGGCATATACTAAAAATATTGCCCAACTTATCAATAGTGGATTTACGAATGTGATTCCCATTTTAGATAATAAAAATGAGTTTGAAGAATATAAAAAATCAATCAGAACAAAAGATCCCGTAAAAATTGGAATTAGAATTGCAGCTGAAGAAGAACCTACTTTTGATTTTTATACCTCTCGTTTAGGAATTAGAACAAGAGATGTGTTAGAGTTTTATGTAGATAAATTGAAAGGCAATGAACGTTTTCAGCTAAAAATGCTTCATTTCTTCATGAATAAAGGCATTAAAGATGATATTTATTATTGGAGTGAATTAAATAAAGTACTACACTTATATTGTCAGTTGAAAAAAATAGCTCCTGAATTAGATAGCTTAAATATCGGTGGCGGTTTCCCTATTAAACACTCATTAGCATTTGAATATGACTACAATTATATGGTGAATGAAATAGTAGCAACCATAAAAAAAGTATGTAAACAAAATAAAGTAGATGTCCCAAATATTTTTACTGAATTTGGTTCCTTTACTGTCGGAGAATCTGGCGCAATTATTTACAGTGTTTTGGATGAAAAAATGCAAAACGATAGAGAGATTTGGTACATGATTGATAGCTCATTTATTACTACATTACCTGATACTTGGGGTATTGGCGAAAAGTTTTTGATGTTGCCTGTTAATAAATGGGATGAAGAATACCAAGAGGTTCATTTAGGTGGTTTAACGTGTGATAGTCACGATTTTTATACCTCTGAAGAACATGTTAATGCTGTGTTTTTGCCCAAAAGTAAAAATGTAGCTATTAAAGAAAAACAAGAACCCTTATACATAGGTTTTTTTCATACAGGAGCTTATCAGGACCAGTTAAGTGGTTATGGTGGCATTAAACATTGTATGATTCCTTCACCCAAACATGTAATTATTGAATATGATAAAACAGGTAAATTGGTAGATTGGCTTTACGCAAAAGAGCAAACATATCAAAGCATGTTGAAAATTTTAGGGTATATTAAATAATTTTTTATCACAAAAGTGGTACAAGAAAATAGTAACTAACAAACATTAAAAATAAAACGTCTTCTAAAAAACAATTATTAATAAATTATGAAACAGTTATTTAAAACATCAATGCCAATAGTTTTATTATTCGCATTAGGATTTTCTCTCCAATTTTTACAATCATGTAGAAAATCGAGTACGAATGGAACTTCGATTCCTTACGACAATAGTAAAACCGTAATTACAAGCATTATGGGATTTGTAACAGACGAATCAGGAGCATTAATTGACGGTGCAACCATTACAACTGGCGGATACACTACTCTTTCAGATGCCAATGGTTATTTTCATTTTGATAATATCACGACTCCCTCACATGCAACAACCGTTTTAGTTTCAAAAGGAAATACCTATTTTAAAGGTTCTAGAACCATTGCAGTAAATGCGAATCAAAAACATGTTGTAAAAGTTAGTTTAATTGCTAAAGGAGTACCAGCAACTTTTGTGGCTGCCAATGGTGGAAATGTATCATTTGCCAATGGATTAGCGTTGAGTTTTCCTGCAGGAGGAATTGTAAACGAATCAACAGGACTAGCTTACAACGGACAAGTATATGTATATGCTCATAAAATAGATCCTACTACTGAAACAGGAATGAATACAATGCCTGGCGATTTAAGAGGTGTTACTGCAAATGGTGGCGAAGAGCGTTTGTTACAAAGTTTTGGAATGATGGTCGCTGAATTATATTCTGTAGATGGAAAATTATTACAAATTAAATCAGGTTTTGAAGCAACAATGACATTAGCAGTGCCAACTTCATTGCAAGCATCAGCACCAGCAACGATTCCATTATGGTATTTTGATGATGCAAAAGGCGTTTGGGTAGAAGATGGTGTAGCTTATTTAACAGGGGGTACATATGTTGGAAAAGTAAAACATTTTTCTTTTTGGAATTGTGATACACCAGCAGCAGCTATTGATTTAGAAATGACATTAGTAGATCAAAATGGAACTCCATTAAGTGGCTATTTAGTGAAATTAATCAATACAGCGAATAATGATGCTCGAACTGGAACTACAAACACTGCTGGATGGGTAGGTGGTTTGGCTTATCCAAATGCTAATTTACAAATGGAAGTTTATGCATTATCATCTATTTGTGGTACTACAACACCAATATATTCTCAAACAGTTGTTACCAGTACAATCAACTTAAATTTAGGAACAGTTACTATTCCAATTACAACTCCAGCAGCAGCTTCAATAATCGGTTCTATTGTAGATTGTTCAGGAAATCCTATCAGCAACGGAAGCGTGGTATTATCTCCTTACAATATTGTTTTAACGGCAAATTCCCTAGGACAAATTTCATATACTTTCCCTTGCACTCCTTCTTCACCGATTGTAATGTATGCATATGACCTTACTAATAATGTATTTGGAACTTCTACTGCTACATTGGTAAATGGTGTAAATAACGTAGGTGCACTTAACGCTTGTGGAAGTGTAACTCCTTATTTAAGTGTGGACATGACGAATGTTTCAACATCCATTAATTTTCAATATACGTTTAATGCACCTGCAAGTACTATTTTACAGTATATTAATATTCAGGGAACTGCAGGAAATGTTTTATCAGCTAATAATTCTGTCATTGGAAACAGTGTTTACATGATGGTTGCCGATACTACTGTAGGTACACATGCCGTAACTAATGCCTCGTTTACCTTACCACTTTCTGGGTTTACAGATTCTTTATTTACTGTTCAACCTAGTTCAACTATAAGTTATACTGGTTACCCAACTTTCCCTGGTGATGTAATTGGTAATTACTCATTAAATTTAGTTGGCAATGTAACAGGTAATAATTATACTG
>CANHNT010000120.1 GCA_947461985.1 Bacteroidota bacterium
CTGATGAACAAAATACAATGAAATTTAAATTGAATAAATTTTAATAATTACGCTAATTAATTACATAAAAAAACTGGATTGAAATTTCAATCCAGTTTTTTTTTATACCAATCATTTATTTTTTCTTACCTCTTTTTTTAGGTTTCCCATATTTCAAAAGCATTTTATCTTTGTGCCTAACCACAATATTTTTTTTGCTATTCTTAGCTGATTTTTCATGAAAAGCAGGACCAGCATCTTCTCTTTTTAAAGGAGGTAGAGGAGGCAGTTTCATAAATATTTTTGGTTTCTCGTCTTCTGTTAATATCGTAGAAATTTCTATCGTTTCAGGCAATTCAAATTTAGGTATTTTAAGCGCCATTAAAACTTCAATCGCTTCTATAAATTTTTCTTCTTTGGGAGTATAAAAAGTAATGGATATTCCTTTTTTTTCTGCTCTTCCCGTTCTCCCAATTCTATGAATATAATTTTCAGGTACTTCAGGCGTGTCAAAATTAATTACATGCGAAACTTCTGCAATATCAATACCTCTGGCTACTATATCTGTTGCTATGATAAATCGATAATTGCCGTTTTCAAATTCTTTAACGGTATTAAAACGATGATTTTGTTCCTTATTAGAATGAATGACACCAAACTCTCCTTCAAATAAGGAAATTAATTCTTCATATAAATCGTCAGCCATTCGCTTTGTTCCTACAAAAACGAGCACTTTTTCAAAAGTCTCTTTGTCGGCAAGCAACGATTTTAAAAAATTTACTTTCGTATAAAAATTATGAATCTGATAAGCTTTTTGCGAAATATTTTCTAAAGGAGTTCCTGTTGGTGCTGCTTCTACGTAAATCGGATCATTAAAATACAATGCAATTAGGTCTTCCACTTCTGGAATCATGGTTGCCGAAAACATCATATTTTGTCTGCGCTCAGGCATCATCTCCATAATATTTTGAAGCTGAGTTCTGAACCCAAAATTGAGCATTTCATCGACCTCATCAATAATTAATTTTTTGATGTTTTTGATTTTAAAAGATCCTTTCATTGCTAAATCAAATAATCGACCTGGAGTTGCAACTAAAATATCGGCTCCATTTTGCAACTCAATATGTTGTGTATTAATATTGACTCCACCATACACACCAATTGCAGTCAAATTTGTATATTTCGCAATCTCTTCAATGTTTTTTACTACTTGGGTTACTAATTCACGTGTTGGCACTAAAATTAAAATTTGAATACTTTTATTTTTATTGTATTTCCATTGATGAATACAAGGTAATAAATAAGAAAGTGTTTTTCCTGTTCCTGTCTGTGCAATTCCACAAAGGTCTTTTCCACTCAATGCAATTGGGAAAACTTTTTGCTGTATGGTGGTTGCTTTTGAGTAACCCAATTCATCTAATGCATTTAATATTGGGGTACTTAATTTAAAATCTTCAAAAATCATGAGTGTAAAGGTATCTTATTTAGTTAAAAAAATGAGGGAACAGTCAAATTATCAAAACTCTTTTATATATTTGTTACAATAAATAAACATTAATAATGAAATCAAAAATTTTATTTTCCCTATTTGGTATGTTACTATACAATTTATCAAATGCACAATGTACTTCTTATGTAGACAATTTTGAAACGGGGAATTTATCACTTTGGACTACGATTGGGACTACAATTACAACGTCTACTTCAAATGTATTGCCTGCTGAAGGAGTTTATGGTTGTAAAATTGTTGGTGGTTCAGGTCTTCACTTAAAAGGTATTTCTAGAAGTTTTTCTGCCATTACACCCAACCCCAATACAATGAGTTGGTATATGAAGCCTGTAGGTACTGGCCAAAGCAATCACTTAGTGGCTGGAGATAATACCGTTACCGCTGCTAAAAGCATGGTGTTTTGTTATTGGTTGGGCTCAACTAACGAAATTGTATTTACTGGAACTACTGCCGGTGCAAGTTATAAAACTGCTGCCACGGCTAATGTTTGGTATTTAATTGAATTGAAAAATATTGATTTTACAACACATACGTTTGATATTTATATTGATGGTGTTTTAAAGCAAGCGAATTTTGCATTTAGAAGCAGTCTTGTAAATTCAATAGAAAAGGTTCATTTATATAATTATGATAGTCTCGCTACTGGAAATTGGGATAATATAAAATTTGGTTCTAGTTCATCTATAATTAGTAAAGCTTCTGCTTTAAATGCAACTTCTATTACTGGAAATACTACAGATACTGATATTCAAGGTGCTGGACAAACGATAATCTATACATCTAACACTTGTAATTTAATTTCAACTGTAGTAAGCAGTGCCAATTTAGGCAGCACGTCTGCTAAAGTAACCGTAGAAAGTGCTACACCAACTCATAACACGCAACCGTATGTTAAACGTTGGTTTGAAGTTACGCCTACCACACAAGGTTCGGGAAACATTACCTTTTATTTTACGCAAAATGATTTTAATACGTACAATACAACTGCAACTGCAACCGGTTGGCCTCTTTTACCTCAAAGTTCAACTGATGTTGCTGGAAAAGCAAATTTAAGAATTACTAAAAACGACGGGGCATTGGGTATAAATCCTGTTGTGTTAACTCCTACAAGCATTGTTTGGAATGCTGCGAATAGTTATTGGGAAGTTTTATTAACAACGCCTAGTTTTGGCCAATTCAGATTTCATGCAGTGAATCCTTTAGGTACAGCATTGCCTGTTTATTTGGGTGATTTTTTTGGTAAAAAAGAGCACACAACCAATGTATTAAATTGGAATACGATTACTGAAAATAATTGCAAAGCATTTGAGGTGCAACGTAGCTTCAATGGAACAGATTTTACTGCTTTAGGAATGGTTAATAGTCAGGCTGCAAATGGAATGAGCAATTTAGAATTAAATTATTCATTTGTAGATATAAAACCTAAACAAGGACATAATTATTATCGTTTGCGTCAAATAGATTTAGATGGGAAAAGTACCTACTCTAAAGAAATTGATATAGTTGGGACTTCAAATGGAAGTGTAATCAATGTATATCCTAATCCTGCAAAAGACAATGTAACTGTTGAATATGCAAGTAACAGCAACGCTTCTTTATCTCTTCAAGTGATTGATATGAGTGGTCGAATCATTAAACAAATTGAAACAAAAGTGATTTCGGGTAACAATGAAATTTTTATTTCATTAGATGGAGTTACTGCCGGAATGTATCAATTACAATTGATTGAAAACAACCGTTTAAGTTATGTTCAAAAAATAGTTAAACAATAATTTTGATTTATTCATTAATAAAAAAAAGCTTCTTTTTTAAGAAGCTTTTTTTATGGATTTTCTATAATAAATAGCCTCAATAAATTCAATGCTGAGTTTACAGTTAACACGGTGTTTTTTTCTCTGTCATAAGGAACCGTTATCATTTTTGCAATGCAAGTCGACTTGTTCGCAAAAGCAATCCAAACTTGGTTTTCGTGGTCATTTTTTTCAAGATAACCTGTAATAGAAAGCGCATAATCAGTATTGAATTTTTGTAAACAATTTTGCGCCATTTCAAGGGCAGTAGCTTCGCTCACGACAGTGGTGGTTTCTATCGTATGTGTATTTACGCCCAACATATTTTCTTTGCTTTCAATACTATACGGAACGATGCCTCCTTTAAAATAAAGAGAAGAACCTTTTATTGATGTAATTTTTGCAGCAATATGTCCACCTGTGCAACTTTCAGCTACGGAAAGGGTTTTATTTTTTTCATTTAAAAGAATTCCAATTTGTGCTTCTAACTCAATATCTTGGTCGGCAACAAAAATGTTTGCCAATATACTTTTTAGCGTATTAAAATATTCATCAATTTCTGCTGCGCTTGTTTCAGTTCCAGTAAGCCTTAATTTTAGTAATCCTAGTTTAGGCAAATAGGCTAGCTTAATGTTTTGAGGCAAGGTTTTTTCAAATTCAATTAAACGGTTTGCCACAAAACTTTCCCCTTCGCCAGCAGTGATTAATGTGCGATGAATGAAATTAGGAGTTATGTATTTTTTACTAATTATTGATAACACGCGCGTTGAAACTAAATATTGCATTTCGAAAGGAACGCCCGGCAAGGCAATGATTAATTTATCGTCTTTTTCAAAAAGCAATCCAGGTGCTGTGCCTACTTCATTAAATAAAACAACACAATTATTGGGCACCAATGCTTGATTGTTATTGATGGCTAACATGGGTCTTTTTCTTCGTTCAAAAAAAGAGGTAACATGTTTTAATACGGCTTCGTTCATTACTAAAGTAGATTCAAAATAGTCACAAAGAATGGGCTTGGTTAAATCATCATTGGTAGGTCCTAAACCACCCGTAAGCAAAATTATTTTTGAATGCTTTTGTTCTTCATTCAAGGCATTAATGATGTCTTCTTTATTGTCGCCCACTGCTACCCGACGTTTTACTTGCACGCCAATCGGATTGAGTTGTTGCGCAATCCAAGCCGAGTTGGTATCAATCGTTTGACCAATTAATAATTCATCTCCAATAGTAATGATAGAACAGTATATGTTTTCCAATAGGATATTTTTTAATATAATTTAAGTTTGCTTAACCGTTCCATTTCTTTCGATAGGATTGATTTTAAGGCGCTTTGTTTCGCCTCTTTATTTTTGTAAACTAACCGATGATCAAGTACCGCAACGGCAATTTCTTGCACATCATCTTCTATCACAAAGTTTCTGCCATTGACTAAGGCGCAGGCTTTTAAACATTTTAAAAATATAATTCCACTTCTTGTAGATGCGCCTACAGAGATGCCTTCGTGCATTCTGGTTGCTCGTACAATGGTAGAAACGGCTGATATAATTTCATCATGAATAAAAACTTTTTCTGATTCTTGTTGCAATTCAATAATTTCTTCTAAGGAAAGGACTTGTTGAATATTGTCTAAATTATTGCTGATGTTGGTGTAGTTTTTATAAATTTCTATTTCTGTTTGTTCATCCACATATCCGAAATATATTTTCATAAAAAAACGATCGAGTTGCGCAGCAGGAAGGGGATAGGTGCCTTCCATTTCTATTGGGTTTTGGGTAGCTATCGAAAAAAATAATTTTTCTAAGCGATAGGTTTTTTCACCCATTGTAATTTGATTTTCTGCCATGCACTCCAAAAGCGCGCTTTGAACTTTAGGCGATGCTCTGTTTATTTCATCTGCTAGTAATACATTGCAAAATAGGGGTCCTTTTTTAAAAATAAATTCTTTGCTTGACTCGTCAAACACGTGCGTGCCTAATAAATCCATTGGTAATAAGTCGGGCGTAAATTGTATTCGTTTAAAAACCGAATTAGACTTGTTGGATGCAATGGAGCCTGCTAATGTCCTTGCTAAAACGGTTTTTCCGGTGCCAGGATTGTCTTCCATGAGTATGTGGCCTTTGGCTAAAAGACAAGTGATTACAGCTTTTATTTGTGGACGTTTGCCATGGATTACTTTTTCGATGTTTTGAATTAATGTTTCAATTTTTGTATTGGTAGATTGTTCGTTTGAATATGTTGTCGTTTCCATAAAAAAATTAATATTTTCAAAGTTAATTGTAATTATTTAATTACGGTACTGGATATTTATTTTTTGATGGGTTGTTGCTGTTCTATTATTTTATAAATGATAGGATAAATCATTTATTTCCATTTTAATCCATAACAAAACACCACCAATTGGTTAATTGGTGGTGTTTTTATTTTTGTTTTGTAAACGTTTAGGATGTTATAAAATTAATAATTCACTAATTTTTGAATGCATTCATGCAGCCTGCTTTTTGCCATGTAGTTTTCTTCAAGCTCAATGGCAAAAGGAATTGGAGTATCTAAACTTGCACAACGAATAACAGGAGCATCTAAATATTGAAAACAGTTTTCGGTTATCCAAGCTGAAATTTCGCCTCCCAAACCACCTATTAATGAGTCTTCATGAAGGATTAATACTTTGCCTGTGTTCATTGCGCACGCTTTTATAGCGGTATAATCCAATGGCAAAAGTGTACGCAAATCTAAAATTTCGATGGATAATTCAGGATGATTTTTGGCGTATTCGATAGCCCAATGTACACCACTTCCGTAGGTAATAATAGAGATATCGTCGCCTTTTTGAACCGTTTTAGCTTTGCCAATTTCAATGGTATAATACCCTTCTGGCACAGGTCCACTAATGGCTCTGTAAAGTGCTTTGTGCTCGTAAAAGAGAATGGGGTTGGGGTCTTC
>CANHNT010000121.1 GCA_947461985.1 Bacteroidota bacterium
AAAACAACCCAACAAACCAAGCACTAAAAAAAACAATACATCAAAATAGATCAAACATTTTTTCATGGGTGAAAATGAAATAATCAGCACTCCTAAAAGCAATAACCAAGCATATAATTTGGGTTCATTGGTTGTAGAGTTACTGTTATTTTTTTCGGGTAATAGCTGCGTAGTTTCTTTTACAATGGGACTTCCATCTAATGTAGAAACAGCAAATGCGCGCATTAAATAATCTGGCAAAAAAGTAGATTGTTCATTCGTCATTTTATCATCTACTCGATTACTCAATAATAGATTAATGCCTAATCGCTCCCAATGAATATTACGCTCATAATAATTTAAAACAGTTCTAAACGACATGCTATCATCGGCAATAATATGACCTAGCCGAAAGCGGTTTCCAAACGTTTGGGAGAAAACATCTTTCAACCGAGTAGAGCAATTATCAAACAAAAAATCATATTTATAATATTTGTTTTCTTCTTTTAAATTGTTGATTAAATACTCATTGACCGCTTTTGCATCAGCAGGATTTAAATTTAAAACTTGCTCATAAACACTTCTGCCATCTTGCAAATACATATTCATGAAACCTTGAAATTGTTCATCATTTACATAGTATAATAATTTCCCTCTGGTAAATTTTAGATAAAAATCAGGGTCTCCAAAATTGAATGTTCCATAATTATACACCACATCGGTTCCTCTTAAAAAATCAACTACACGAATTGCGGAATGCCCATAAACCGAATATAAATCTTCTCCAGAACCACAAGTGAGTAAGCTAATTTTTAGTTGTGTTGTATTCGATGAAAGGGCTCCGTTTTGTAACGAATCAGATGGCAGTTGGCAATTAGCAGTTGATACAAATGAAAATATTAAAACTATTAAGGAATACAAACCAGCCTTTACTAAATGCAACCCACCACTAGCCCCTCCTAGGAGGGGAAGATGAAGCCTTTTGTTTGTTTTTCGTTTTTTTGTTTTCATTAAAATGCTCATAAAATCCTTACCCAATTTTCAACTATATTTTCGTTTTCAGAACCCTCCTTTGGAGGTCAGGGTGGATTATCTTGAATAATTCGGAGATTCTTTAGTTACGACTACATCATGTGCATGACTTTCTCTCATACCTGCATTGGTAATTCGCACAAATTTTGCATTTTGTAATGTTTTAATATCTTTTGCACCACAGTAACCCATACCAGCTCTTAACCCACCAATAAATTGATGAACCACTTCATTCAGCGTTCCTTTGTAAGGCACACGTCCAACAATTCCTTCAGGTACTAATTTTTTAATATCATCTTCTACATCTTGAAAATAGCGGTCTTTACTGCCTTCTTGCATCGCTTCTACACTGCCCATTCCTCTGTAAGATTTGAATTTTCTTCCTTCAAAAATTATGGTTTCACCCGGACTTTCATCTACTCCAGCAAATACAGAACCAGCCATAACGGTTGATGCACCTGCTACTAAAGCTTTCACTAAATCGCCCGTATATCGAATCCCACCATCTGCAATAACAGGAATGCCGGTTCCTCTCAAGGCTTGAGCAGCATCCATAATAGCCGTTAATTGTGGAGCACCAGCACCCGTAACGATACGAGTGGTACAAATAGAACCCGGACCAACCCCTACTTTCACCGCATCAGCACCTGCTTCTGCCAATGCTTTTGCGCCTTCTGCAGTGGCTACATTTCCTGCAATGACTTGTAAATTTTTATATGCTTTTTTAACTTTTTTTACCGCTTCTAAAACCCCTTTTGAATGCCCATGTGCCGAGTCTAACGTCACCACATCAACACCTGTGTTCACCAATGCCTCTACTCTATCTAAAATATCGGCTGTAATTCCAATGGCTGCTCCTACCACTAATCTTCCCATCGCATCTTTGTTCGCATTTGGGTGACTTTTATATTGAATGACATCTCTGTAAGTAATTAAACCTATTAAGACATTATTTTTATCGACAATGGGAAGTTTTTCTATTTTGTGCTGTTGTAAAATGGCTTCTGCTTTTTTCAAATCAGTTCCTGCCATTGCCGTTACTAATTTCCCTTTCGACATGACATCAGATACTTTTTGTTTGATATTTTTTTCAAAACGCAAATCTCTGTTTGTTAAAATGCCTACTAATTTGTGCTTGCTGTCAACAATTGGAATTCCTCCAATTTTATTTTCTTTCATGATGCGCAATGCATCGCCAATGGTCGCATCCGGATGTAATGTAATCGGGTCAACGATTAAACCACTTTCACTTCGTTTTACTTTACGAACCATTTCTGCTTGACGCTCAATAGACATATTTTTATGCAAAATCCCAATACCTCCAGCTCTTGCTAATGCAATGGCTAGTTCCACTTCTGTCACGGTATCCATGGCAGCAGAGATTAAGGGTATATTAATTTTTAATTTTTTTGTGAGTTGAGAGGTAATATTTACCTCCCTTGGTAAAACCTCAGAATACGCAGGAACTAATAATACATCATCAAATGTTAATCCCTCTTTTACGATTTTAGATTGTGTAGCCATGCGCAAATATAATTATGAATTATTAATTATGAATTATTAATTACGAATTACGTAATCGAAAGCTATTTTATTCAAAAATATAATATTTTCATAACGAAGATGACCCAATTTTCTTTTTACTAAAAAATAGCATAATTGATATCAATAACATTGGCATCCAGATAACATTAAATCGATCGCCTTGAAAATAAGAAATACCAGATGTTATGAAACAATAATCGCAATAAAAAAGTATAATAAAACTTAATAAAGTAGCACTATTTACTTCTATTTTCTTTCCAAAAATTTTAATTAAAAGAAAAATATTGAATAATAGCATTGCAACCACAAATAACATATTCCAAATTCGAGTGTAATCAAACAATCGTTTTCTACTCTCTTTATTGATAATTTTATTTTCTGGCATATCTCTAATAAATGTATTTCCAGTATGGAAATTATTTACTAAGTTTTCTGCAAATGCTAAAATAAAATTGAACGTATGGTTTTTTATTAAATCGGATGTTTCGTTTTTTACAATTTCATGATTGATTTTAAACACTTTGTCAGCATCCATTTTTTCTAGTTTCATAAATAATAAACGATCTCTTTCACCCATTAAATAGAGTTTATCTTTCCCTTGCAATTTTGCTACAATGGCTGTGTTCAAGTATCTGTACATTGTTACATCATCTATAAAAGAGATTTTGTACAAGCCATATTGTTGCTTCATTTTATAGGCTTGAAAACCTATTATTGTAAAAAATATGACTCCGGAAAAAATGAATGCAAGCCAGTTTTTTTTCTTGACAATAAAATATAAACATAAAATAATTCCAAAAATTATATTGAAATACAACATCCCTGGTCTAAATAAAGTAGCAATACAAATTGCTAAAAATGACACTAATAAATACGCTGATTGTTGTTTAAAAAAATATAAATGAATACAATAAAATGACCCAACCATGAAAAATAAAAATCCGATTTCAGTCATTACATGAAATGCAAAAACGACATATGTAATATTGATCATTAAAAGCAATACTGCCCAAAATGCTTTTCTGTCGTTGGAATAAAAAGCAATGATTTTATAAATAAATTGAAATGAAACTACGAGTAAAATATTTTGAACAATATACACAAACCAAAAAAAAGCTGGTGTCAACTTAAACAAGGTATAAGGAAATGCTAAAAAACCAGCATATCCAAAACAACGTAAAGAATGGGCTTTCATGCCATTCAGCATCAACTTTGCAGCATCAACATAAGAGTAAGTATCAAACGATTTGTGATATTCTACATCGGTTAAATGAAAAATACCCAACGTATAATTACAAAATAATACGCTTGCTACATAAACAAAAAACAGGATTGAGAAATGCTTTTTCAATCCTGTAAATTTATAAAAAGAAATTAGATTACTATTTTTATTTATGCAACGCATTCAAAACGATACCTTTCACATCACTTAATAAAACACGTTCTTGTTCCATACTGTCTCTGTAGCGAATGGTAACCGTTCCGTCTTCTTTTGTTTGATGATCAACAGTCACACAGAAAGGTGTTCCTAAAGCGTCCATTCGTCTGTAACGCTTACCAATGCTATCTTTTTCTTCATAAAAACAAAGGAAACTATCCCGACATTCGTTCATTAAATCTTTCGCTATTTCAGCCAACCCATCTTTTTTCATCAATGGCAAAACAGCTAATTTAATCGGTGCAATTTTAATAGGGAATTTCAATACAACACGTGAATCTTGTTTTTCTGGTGTGCTTAAATCTTCTTCTTGATACGCATGAGCTAATGCACTTAAAATCGTTCTGTCCAAACCAACTGAAGTTTCTACAACGTATGGGATGTAGTTGCCATAAGGTTTTCCTGTGGCTTCATCAATATCATTATCGAAATATTGCATTTTCTTTTTGCTATATAATTGATGTTGCGTTAAATCAAAATCAGTTCGAGAATGAATACCTTCTAACTCTTTAAAACCCATTGGGAAATCAAATTCAATATCACAAGCAGCATCTGCATAGTGAGCCAATTTTACATGGTCATGAAAACGATATTTCGCCTCCCTCCCCTCCAAAGGAGGGAATAAAGATAAATGCCAATTCATTCTCACATTTTTCCAATGCTCATACCATTCTTTTTGAGTGCCAGGGCGAACAAAAAACTGCATTTCCATTTGTTCAAATTCTCTCATCCGAAAAATAAAACCTCGAGCAACGATTTCGTTTCTAAATGCTTTCCCAATTTGTGCAATACCAAAAGGTATTTTCATGCGACCTGTTTTTTGCACGTTCAAGAAGTTCACAAAAATTCCTTGTGCTGTTTCAGGACGTAAATAAATCGTATCGCTTTCTTCTGCTACCGAACCAACTTGTGTGCTAAACATGAGGTTAAACTGACGAACATCCGTCCAGTTGCAAGTGCCACTCACAGCGCATTTCATTTGGTTGTCTACAATTAATTGTTTTAAACCTGCAAAATCATCTGCTGCTAACAAAGCATCCATTTTAGCTAAAATCTCTTTGCCTTTTTCTGACATCTCTTCTACAAATCCTTCAATTAAATGATCAACACGATACCGTTTTTTACTATCCAAATTGTCAATCATTGGATCGCTAAAATTATCTACATGTCCACTGGCTTTCCAAATGGTTGGATGCATAAAAATAGCAGAATCAATCCCTACAATATTTTCATTCATATACACCATTGATTTCCACCAAAGGTCTTTGATATTCTTTTTCAATTCTACACCCCATTGACCATAATCATAAACAGCACTTAAGCCGTCATAAACTTCACTGGATGGGAAAATAAATCCATATTCTTTACAATGCGCTATAATAGCCGGTAAATTATTTTGTTCTGTTGCCATAAGTTGCGAAGATAGTAAGAGATGTTAGATGTTAGATGTTAGATGTTAGAATTTTTTTGGAAGTCGAAGTCATTTTCTTTATGCATCGAATTTGCGCCTGTTCCGCTATTCGGAATCACACATTGAGACGACATTTTCATTCTTCAACGATTAATGTTGTAAAATCAATAATTTAATATAAAATTTGTATTTCAATATCAAGAATGCCATCACACGAAACTCTAAAAATACTACAACCAATCTTTCATTATGGATTGCATTTTTTCTTTCCAGGATTATTGGCTTGGTTCTTTTTTAAAAGTGATTGGAAAAAAGCTTGGTTCATTATGATTGCTACCATGCTTGTCGATTTAGATCATTTATTAGCAACCCCTATTTTTGACCCCACTCGTTGTAGCATTGGTTTTCATGTATTACATTCTTATGTAGCCATTGGCATTTATTTCATATTACTTTTCGTACCTAAAACTCGACTAATTGCTGTGGGTTTGCTTTTTCACATGCTTGTTGATTGGCAAGATTATTTGTGGAGTCATTATTTATTGAATAGTTAAATATCCTTTGGAATAAGTTCAGTAAAGTTGATTCGTTGAATGGTGCTAATTCCAAATAACGGAACAAGCGCTTTGTTGTCGATGATTATTGAAAATGTCCTCGACCATAAAAAAATGCATATTTATTCTTTGTGCAACGTTGTTTCCTTGTGACTTTGTGCCAAAATTCAACATAAAAAAAGACCCTTTTGCAAGAGTCTTTTACTATGATTAATCCTTTTTTTCGGAATTATTTTGTGGTGGATTATTG
>CANHNT010000122.1 GCA_947461985.1 Bacteroidota bacterium
ATGTTATTTAGATACTTCAATGCAACATTTATATCCGTTTGTGCATTATGGTGTGGCTCCATCGACAACAATTCTCTAATGATAAAAAGTATATGCGATTTGCCTTTTTTAGGCGGAATATATCGTTCAATTTTATCACTGAAAAACAATACCCCTACTTTATCATTGTTGGTCATCGCACTAAACGAAAGCACCGCACAAATTTCAGTAATCATATCGCGTTTGCTTTGCTTATTTGTTCCAAACAATGAGCTAGCACTTATATCAACTAACAACATCAAGGTCAATTCACGTTCCTCCTCAAACACTTTAATGTGTGGCGTATTCAAACGAGCAGTCACATTCCAATCAATGCTTCTAACATCATCACCAAAAGCATATTCTCTCACTTCACTAAAACTCATTCCACGTCCCTTAAAAGCACTGTGGTATTCTCCTGAAAAAATGTGATTACTTAACCCTTTTGTACGAATTTCTATTTGGCGTACTTTAGATGTCAGATGTCGGATGTCGGATGTCGGATTTGAAAGGAGAGATGACTGATTATGGATGTCAGATGTCAGATTTTTATTTCGAAAATTAAAAATGGATTTTAGAATAGACATATACTTACTTCTCGATTTTTGATTCAAAATATTTAATTAATCCATTTAAAACTCTTGCACATTCACTAATTTTTGATTGTAATAATGTACTTTTTTCAGAAGTAATGAAACCTAAATCTTCAGAAATTATTAATAATGTTTCTACTTCATACAATGATCCTCTTGATATATGTAAAAATTGAATCGTATCTTTTGTATGATTTCGACCATGACCTTCAGCAATGTTTGAAGGAACAGAAACAGAAGCACGTTTTATTTGGCTAATTAGTCCAAATTTTTCATCAGATGGAAAAGAATTTAATTCAACATAAATTTCCTTTACCAAATCTTTTGATTTCTTCCATGCATCCAATTCTTTATACGAACTCATCTAACTAATAATATTTACTATTTAATTTATTTCTATTTTTCTTTAAGTTGCTACAAACTACTAACTTAAATCTACCTGACATCTGTCATCTGACATCCGACATCAACTCCTAAGGCACTTCCACAGCATTCAAAATTTCATTCACAATCATTTCGCTTGTCATGTTTTCGGCTTCGGCTTCGTATGTCAAACCTACCCGATGGCGCATAACATCCATACAAACAGCTCGAACATCTTCAGGAATTACATAACCTCTGTGCTTAATAAATGCATACGCTTTTGATGCCAATGCCAAATTAATACTGGCACGAGGCGAAGCCCCATAACTAATCATTGGTTTTATTTTTGCCAGTTTATATTTTTCAGGTGCACGAGTGGCAAACACAATATCTAAAATATACTTTTCAATTTTTTCATCCATATATATTTCACGCACTAAATTTCTGGCTTCCAAAATTTCTGCTGGCGAAACCACCGGGTTAATTTTTGATTGCAAACTCGGATTTATATTCTGGCGAATAATCATTCTTTCCTCTTCTAATTCAGGATAACCCACCACAATTTTCAACATAAAACGATCCACTTGTGCCTCTGGCAACGGATACGTTCCTTCTTGCTCAATCGGATTTTGAGTAGCCAAAACTAAAAATGGTTCTTCCAATTTAAACGTAGTGTCGCCCAATGTAATTTGCTTTTCTTGCATGGCTTCCAACAAGGCACTTTGTACTTTTGCTGGTGCCCGATTAATTTCATCAGCCAATACAAAATTTGCAAAAATTGGACCTTTACGAACCTGAAACTGATTTTGTTGTTGATTATAAATCATCGTTCCTACAATATCGGCAGGTAATAAATCGGGGGTAAACTGAATACGAGCAAACTTCCCACTAATTGCTGTTGAGAGCGATTTAATAGCCAACGTTTTCGCCAAACCCGGCACACCTTCCAATAACACATGTCCTTGTGCTAATAAGCCAATCAGCAAGCGTTCCATCATGTATTTTTGACCCACAATTGATTTATTTAATTCTAGGTTCAATAATTCAATAAAAGCACTCTTTTGATGTATTTTTTCGTTCAGCTGACGAATATCCATTGATGTGTTTTCCATACTATTTTTTTCGAGGCCCAAAAATAGGCACAACTCAATAAAAAATGAAGTTAAAAAATATTTAAAAAATAAATTCCAACATTTCATTCAAATATCAAATGTGATTTTCATTTTTTTTGAGGTCGAGGACATCTTCTTTGATCATCTTCAGTGGCTATGGCACAGATTAACGATTTAACATTGTGAGGCTTTTTTAGAACACTTCTTTTCAGCAAATAGTTCAAATAAAATTGCTACATAAAGTTGAATATTTAAAACGGAGCGTCGCCACAAAAGATGAAGAGAGTCATTGCCGATGATTCCCAAAAAAAAACGAACCATTGCTAGTTCGTTTTTGGATGTTATTATTTCTTTTTAATTTGTTGTTGCTGTTGTTGCATTTCCATCATTTTTTTCATCAACTTGTTTTCTTTAGGAGGTGCACTTCGTTTGGCTTTTATTTGAGAATGAATTTTATCTGGGTCAATAATCCATTGTTGAATTACAAATTGCAAGGCTAACGTAATTACATTGGATACAAAATAATAAAAGGTCAATGAAGCCGATAATTTATTGAAAATTCCTAAAAACATTACGGGCATAATGAATGGTAAATACTTCATCATTGGATTGCTTTGATCGCCGCCCATATTCATATTCATACTATAAAGTGCTAATACTAAACTCGTAATTACAAATAAAATAGTGAACAAACTAATATGATCGCCATAAAAAGGAATGGTAAATGGTAAATCATAAATAGAATCGTATGTAGATAAATCTTTCGCCCAAAGGAATTTAGATTGTCTTAACTCAATGGATTGTGGGAAAAACGAAAGCAATGCAAAGAAAACCGGTAATTGCAACAATGCTGGCAAACAACCTCCTAAGGGGTTTACACCTGCTTCTCGATATAATTTCATTTGGTCAACTCCGTAAGCTTGTTTGTCTTCGCCATGTTTTTCTTTCAACTCATCTAGCTCAGGTTTCAATGCTTTCATTTTTGCACTCGATACATAACTTTTGTATGTAAATGGCGACATCAATAAACGAAGAATAAAAGTAAGGATTAAAATGACTACTCCAAAACTTGAAAAGAATTTAGATAAGCCATAGAAGATGGGTAAAATAATCCATTTATTTATATATTTTATAAATCCAAAAATACCATAACTCAATGGGATAATTTCTTCTAAATCGTTATTGTATGTTTTCAATAATCGATAATCATTGGGGCCTACAAACATTCTAAAATCAAGACTTGCCACATTTTGCAATGTCATATTAGCGGTCATAGTTGACAATGTTTTGGCAACGGTATCAGCTTTAGATTCGGTAGTTACTTTAGCTAAAGAAATAATTTTTGCATCGGGAATGAGTGTAGTATTAAAATAATGTTGTTTAAAACTCAACCATTTAATTGGGTCTTTAATATCTGTCGTTTCTTTATCTTTAATATCAGTAATTTCTACCCCATCTTTTTCAGTATTAGAGCAAAGTTGAGTAAACTGTTGTTGAGTAGTCAAATCATGCTCAGTTAATAAAGATTGTGAGCTCCAATCCATCGAAATCGGAGTGGTTTTATCGGCAGTAATAGGCACTGCTTTCATAGCCATCATGAAGCCTTTATCCTCTAACGTATAGGTAATGTTGATGTTTGCATTGGCAAATGCGATCGATTTTTTATCGGCCGAAACGGTTGTTGTAAAAATTTCTGCTTTAGTGTGTACTAAATTTCCTGCGGTAGATTTAAAACTGTAATCAATACTATTTTTATCGCCATCAAATAAAAATAACGGTTTCCCGTCGTACGTTTTAAAATTCTTTAATTGAATTTTTGTAGCAAAAGCTCCTTTATTCGTCAAGGTTACAATCACATCATTGTT
The DNA here is from genome assembly GCA_947461985.1 of Bacteroidota bacterium. Classification (GTDB taxonomy): domain Bacteria; phylum Bacteroidota; class Bacteroidia; order Chitinophagales; family Chitinophagaceae; genus OLB11. The sequence goes on from CANHNT010000122.1 coordinate 3,952, forward strand.
TTCAATTGTTGTTAATTCTTCTTTTGCAACGAACGATGCAGTATCAAGCACGCCATTAGCAGCCAATGAGGCAGTATCAAGCATTTTTGCAGCAATTGGTGGGTGCATTTTTGCATTGGCAATTGAGTCTTTAGTAACTTGTGCTTGAAATTTAGTTTCTGCGTTTTGGTTATAAAGAATATAGCCAACTAACAAAAGCATCAATAATCCAAACCCAGCAATCGTATTTTTATCCATTTTGTTTTTAAAATTGGGTGCAAATATAGGGTTTTTCAATAAGGAAGTTAAAGAACTTATCCTTAATGGATTCCTAATGCATAAGAAAAATTTGAATCTAATAAAATTAGTATCATTAAAGCAACGAGCAACAATTGTAATAAAAAAACGATTAAAATAAAACAGCACCCAAAATATGAGTGCTGATTTATTATTTTTAAAATAGTATTTCTATTTATTTATTCCATCTTTTTGCTCCAAATCTTTAGTAATTACTAAATACTCATCCGCATCTTTAATGCGTAAGAATTTTTTATATTGGTCATCATCAAGTATTTCACGAACACGTTTGTCACGCATCATATAACACTGTTTTAATTTATAATTTTTTTCTAAGCTGCTTAAATTTTTGTTTGTAATAATTAAATCTACATCACGGCTACATTCTGAACAAATTCCTTTGAATACAGGGCGTTGTATTTTTGCCAAATCTAAATCATCACACAATACATCTAAATTAGTATAGCGTTTTTTAACGTACGTAGTTTTGTACTCATGCTCAGCAGAAGTCATTTTTACTTCTCTATCGTCTGGTAACACTTTTCTTACTACTTTTTTTACAACCTTTTTTTCTACTGAAGGCTTATAGTCGCCATAGGTAGTGTAATAACCACCAACTCGTCTACGTCTCAAACGACGCACTCTCGTGTCAGCGTCATCTTCAATTACTTTTTTTTCATTAAAGTATTTAGATTCATTTTCATTTTGACGAATAATTACTTTATATTCATCTTCCTTTGGCTTTTCATCCACTTCCTTTTTATCTAAATCTCTCGAGAATCCAACAATATTAAATTCATCTTGTTCTTTCATGTTGTTTTGAAAGTACTTGCTTTTTCTATTTTTATTAGTCTGTGCATTTGCATCCGAAATCAAGCTAATACAAACTGTGCACAAGGCTAATGCTATAATTTTTTTTCTCATTTTTATGAAAATAATTTATTTAAGATTGGAAAAGTATAAAAAGTTTTTTACAATTTATACATTTACAGTTGTAAAAATAAACAAATGTTGCAAAAAAACACCATAGATTTTTTAAAATCATTAAAAAAGAACAATAATAAACCCTGGTTTGATGAAAATCGAAAACATTATGAATCATCAAAAGCTGATTTTGAAATATTGGTTCAATCAATTATTGACGCTCTTGCCAAACTAAATGAACAATATGGTTTATTAAAACCAAAAGATTGTATGTTTAGGATTAACAGAGATGTTCGATTCTCAAAAGATAAATCGCCATACAAAACGAATTTGGGTGCAGGATTCACCATTGGTGGCAAAAAAAGCAATATGGCAGGGTATTATATTCATATTGAACCCGGAAAAATGTTTATTGGTGGAGGCTTGTGGATGCCAGATGCAGATTCATTAAAAAAAATTAGGCAAGAAATAGATTATGATTTTTCTACTTTCGAAGCAATTATTTTAGAAAAAAAATTCTTTGCCAACTTTGGCAATTTATCAACAGAAAATAAATTAGTCAATGCACCAAAAGGTTATGAAACAAATAACCCAGCTGTAGAATACCTCAAACTAAAGAGTTATACTGTCACAATGCCTATTTTAGACGAAGATGTATTAAATAAAAGTTTTAAAAAGAAAATAAATGATCAAATTATTATACTGAATCCTTTTATTGAATTTATTAATAGGGCAATTATTAATTAATTGAGTTTTTTTAGTATTAAAAAATGGTATTTTAAAAACATTTAAAGATATTTTGCTTAATAAATTGTAATTCTGATTGGAATGATTTATAATTGTACTTTGTTTGTTATAAATAAAAATAGAAGTATATTTGCTTTACTTAAAAAAGTTAATAATTAAAATGAAAAGATTATTAGGATTAAACGGATTGGTATTGG
>CANHNT010000123.1 GCA_947461985.1 Bacteroidota bacterium
AGAAACTGGTGGAGGCTTAAAAAAAGCATCAAACTTTTTAGAAGATAGCAATCCGTTTGTGTTGATGAATGTTGATATTTTAACGGATTTGGATTTAGGTAAAATGATTTCGTTCCATAAAGAAAAAAATCCGTTAGCAACATTAGGGGTTAGCAAACGTGCAAGTACTCGTTGTTTTTTATTTAATGAAAAAAATCAATTGTGCGGCTGGCGAAATAAAAATACCAATGAAGAAAAAATTTGTAAAACAGAAACCAACTACAATGAATTTGCATTTAGTGGCATTCACATTATTCATCCTGCTATTTTTAAATTGATGAAAAAGGAAGGTAAGTTTTCTATGGTAGATGTGTATTTAGAATTAGCAAAAACAGAGACGATATTAGGTTATGACCACACAGGGTCGCATTTAATTGATGTGGGCAAACCTGAAAGTATCTTAAAAGCAGAAACTATTTTTAAGTAGAACTTGTGTAATTTCGCACTGTGACAAAAGAAGAATTTTCAATCGTACAGCCTTCGTTGCCTAACAAGCCGGGCATTTACAAATATTTTGATGCTACCGACAAAATTATTTATGTGGGCAAGGCTAAAAATTTGCGCAAACGCGTTATTTCCTATTTCAATAAAATTTCAGATTATTATAAAACAAAAAAGCTCGTTTCTGAAATAAAACGATTGGAGTTTACCATTGTTGATAGTGAACAAGATGCTTTGTTATTGGAAAATTCGCTCATTAAACAATATCAACCAAAATATAATTTGGTTTTAAAAGATGATAGAAGCTATCCTCATATTGTTATTAAAAACGAGCATTTCCCAAGAATTTTTATCACTCGAAAAATGATTAAAGATGGTTCGCAGTATTTAGGACCCTATACTAATGTGGCACAAGTTTACTCTTTGCTAAATTTGATAAAACAAACGGTTCCATTAAGAACTTGTGCTTTAAATCTTACTCCAAAAAATATTGAAAATGGAAAATTTAAAGAATGTTTAGAATATCATTTAGGCAATTGCAAAGCGCCTTGTGTAGCGCTTCAAAGTAAAGAGGAGTATGATGAGCAAGTGCAACAAGTCAAAGATATTTTGAAAGGAAAGTTGGGCGACATCATTAAAAACTATAAAAAAGAAATGATGGAAAAGGCTTCAAATTTAGAATTTGAAAAAGCTGAAATCATTAAGAAAAAAATTGAATATCTTCAAAGTTACCAAAGCAAATCCATCATAGTAAATACTCGAATTGACAATGTTGATATTTGCTCAGTGGTTTCAAACGAAAAATATGCTGCTGTCAATTTTATGATCATTGTTCAAGGAACTATTATTCACACACATTCTGTTACCATCACAAAAACGTTGCAAGAATCAGATGAAGAAATTTTAGTTCCCATTTTATATCAACTTCGTGAAAAATATAAAAGTACCTCAAAAGAAATTATTGTTCCATTTGAAATTGCAGTTGATGATGAATTAATAGTAACTGTTCCTAAGAGTGGCGACAAAAAGAAATTATTAGAATTGTCATTGCAAAATGCCGAATACATGATGCAAGAACATAAACGAAAACTAACACTCAACCTTTCAGAAAATACCGATGAACAAAACAATGCATTATTAGAACAATTAAAAATTGATTTACACCTTACAGAAACTCCCGACCACATTGAATGTTTTGATAACTCTAATTTTCAAGGAAGTTATCCTGTTGCTGCCATGGTTTGTTTCAAAAATGGAGTGCCCTTCAAAAAAGAATATCGACATTTTCATATTAAAACCGTAGAGGGCATTAATGACTTTGCTAGCATGAAAGAAATTGTTTACCGTCGCTATAAACGAGTGCTTGATGAAGGTAAACCCATTCCTAAATTAATTATTATTGATGGTGGTAAAGGACAGCTTAGTTCAGCATTAGAGTCTATTAATGAATTAGGATTGATAGGGAAAACAACTGTCGTAGGATTAGCTAAAAACATAGAAGAAATATTTTATCCAGGCGATTCAGAATCCTTGAAATTGCCTTACCAAAGTGCCACATTGAATTTAATTAAACGGATACGAGATGAAGTGCATCGTTTCGGAATCACCTTTCATCGATCAACTCGGAGTAAAGGAATTATCAATAACGAGCTTGAAAAAATAAATGGTATTGGTGAAAAAACAGCCAATGATTTGTTGAACCATTTTCGGTCAGTTGTAAAAGTAAAAAATGCTACGGAAAAAGAATTAGAAAAAATTGTTGGGCTATCAAAAGCACGAATTATTAAACAATATTTTATCAATTTAAGTTAAAAAATACATTTCAATTAAATACAAATAACACACTACCAAGTACAATTATTATATTTGCGTTCAATGAAAAAAATAACTTTATTTGTAGCCTTTCTTTTTTCGGCTATTTTTTGCTTTGCTCAAGTTGATAGTTTAGATATTAAAATTGGACAAATGATTATGGTGGGTATGTCGGGTAAATCGGCAAATAAAAATTCAGCTATAATAAAAGATATTAAAAAAGGAATTGTAGGTGGTGTTTTATTATTTGAATACAATATAAATCCTAATAATAGTCAAGAAAATCTTTTAGAATTGACGAATGATTTGCAAAAAGCAGCTCAAATTCCCTTGTTAATTTCTATTGATCAAGAAGGTGGACAAGTGAACCGTTTGAAAATGAAATATGGTTTTCCTTCTATGCCTTCTGCTCAAGTTGTAGGACAAAAAAATGATTCCGTTAACACTCGTCAAGTAGGAAATACTATTGCAACTTCTTTATCTAAATGTGGTATCAATTTAAATTTTGCTCCTGTAGTAGATATATTAAATCCTAATTGTCCTGTTTTAGGAAAACGAAATAGATGTTATTCTTCAGACGTAAAAACAATTGCGCAATGTGCAGAAATTATCATTGATGAACATAAAAAATTACATATAAAAACGGCATTAAAACATTTTCCCGGACATGGTAGCAGCACCACAGATTCTCATTTGGGTTTGGTAGATGTTTCTAAAACTTGGTATGTAGAGGAACTTTTTCCATACAAATATTTAATAGATAATGGGAATGTGGATATGATTATGACGGCTCACATAATTAATAAAAAATTAGATAAAAGTGGAATGCCTGCAACACTGTCTAAAAAAATCATAACCGATTTGTTGCGCAAACAATTACATTATAATGGCATCGTGGTTTCGGACGACATGCAAATGCATGCTATTAGTAAGTTTTATGGGTTGGAGCAAAGCTTAAAACTATCTATTAACGCTGGGGTTGATATTGTTATTTTTGGTAATAATATTGAAGGGGCAAAAGATTACACGCCTGAAAATATTCATGCTACATTAAAAAAATTAGTTTTAGAAGGAGAAATTCCATTGTCAAGAATTAATGAAAGCTATAACCGAATAATGGCTTTGAAAAAAAGTAGATAATTTATCAATTCAAATTATTGACTTCGTTAAAGAAATTGCACCTTTGCAAAATAAAATATTAATATGAGCGATTTATATAATCAACGAGGAGTTTCATCACAAAAAGAAGATGTGCATGAAGCCATTAAAAATTTAGACAAAGGTCTTTTTGAAAATTCATTTTGTAAAATTTTACCTGATTACATTGCTCATGATGAAAATGCTTGTTGCATTATGCATGCTGATACTGCTGGCACAAAATCTATTTTGGCATATATGTATTGGAAAGAAACAGGTGATTTGTCGGTTTGGAAAGGCATTGCTCAAGATGCTATGGTGATGAATATAGATGACATGATTTGTTCGGGTGCTACCAATCATTTTATTTTATCATCTACGATTGCAAGAAATAAAAATTTAATTACAAAAGATGTTTTAAGTGCTGTTATTCAAGGTTGTGATCAACTGATAAAAGAATGGAAAAATTTCGGAATCGATATTCACAGTGCTGGTGGTGAAACGGCCGATGTAGGCGATTTGGTAAAAACGATTGATGTTGGTTATACCGCTTTCGCTCGATTTGACAGGAAACATATCATCACCATTAATCCGCAACCTGGCGACGTAATTGTAGGCTTAGCTAGCTACGGTCAAGCAACATACGAAAGTGAATATAATAGTGGTATAGGCTGCAATGGATTAACGAGTGCAAGGCACGATATTTTAGATAAAAGTTACATGACTCGTTTTCCTGAAAGTTATGACAACTCATTGCCTGAGCATGTTTGTTATATCGGAAAACACAAACTAACCGATTCATTTGAAAATGGATTAACTATCGGTAAAATGTTGTTGTCACCAACTCGAACTTTTGCTCCTATAATTAAACAAGTAGTTGATCATTTTGGTTCAGTTATTAGAGGAATCGTTCATAATACAGGTGGTGGACAAACAAAGTGCATGAAATACATCCCAGGTAATGTGCGAATGGTAAAGGATAATTTGTTGCCAATTCCTAAAATCTTCCATTTAATGCAAGAAGCATCCGGTATAAGTTTGCAAGAAATGTATCAAGTCTTTAATATGGGAACCCGTTTGGAAATTTACACAGACGAAAAAACAGCTCAAGAAATTATTGCTATTTCAAAAAGTTTTAATATTGACGCACAAATTGTTGGAAGAGTTGAGGCATCAGATAAAAAAGAATTGATAATAAAGCATAATAATATTGAGATTGTATATTAATTTTATCGTATCAACTAAATTTATAATCAATTAGTAATTATTTTTAAATTGCTGCAAACTAATGGTTTAAATTCATTGTCTTGATTAATTAAATAAATATATAATGAAGAAACTATTCATTTTTGTTACAATTTTTATTGTAGCACAATCACAAGCTCAAATTTCCAATACGTTTTATGGCTTGGCTCGAAAAAATACACCTAATAATGAAATATTTTTAGCAACTATTAATCCCTCAACAGGTACAGTAACTAACATAAGTCCTACTTCGTTGTCTCCTATTGTTAACCTCACTGGCGCTGCCTTGGACCCATACAATAATAACTATCATTTTATAGGATACAATCAAATGAAAACCATTAATTTATCAACTGGTTTAGAAACCAACTCGGTAATCATCAATAACCCAATTGCTAATAGTTATTTTGATAATTTTCGTTTTAATAATTCCGATAGTACATTATACGGTTTAGCAAGAAGATATATTTATGATTCAGTAACAAACACTGGATATGGCGAAGTTTTTTTATCTACAATTAATACGACTACTGGAACGATTGCTCAAATTTCTCCAAATTCAATCGGGCAAGGATTTGCTTTAGCAGGAAGTGCTATTGATCCCTATCAAAAAATATTCTATTATTCTACAGGAGCTAATTTAGTGGGCGTTGATATGTATACAGGCTTAGTGTATTCAAATCCTCCAATTTCGGTTATTGGTGGTGGAAAATATTTCGACAATTTCACCTATAGTTGTGTTGATACCGCTTTATATGGACTCATCCGTACAAACTATTTTTCTTATGCGTATGATTCATTAATCATGGATACAATTCAAACATTAGATTCTACTGCGATTCATTTAGGAAAAATAAATCCTTCTACAGGTATTGTTTCAAAAATATCTCCTACAAAATTAGATCAAGGTGGATATACACTCAATGCTGGTTCCACAATTGACCCTTCTACTATGACCTATTATTATAATAATGGATATCAATTAGTTGGAGTTTCGCTCTTAACTGGGTTAAAGGTGAGTCAACAAACAATCAATAATACCAATGGCCAGTTTTTTGAATTGATGCGCATTCAATCTAATTGTTATGAGGTTAATAAACCCATTCGACAAAATACACCTACTTCAGTTACATCTTCATTATTAAATAATAATATTATCATTTTTCCCAATCCAACATCAGGCATCATTGAATTAGAAAACCATAGTAATATTATAAAAGTTGAAATTTATGATATGGTTGGTAAATTGGTATCAATAAACAATTTTAATTCAATCAATCACAAAATAGATGTTTCAAGATTACAATA
>CANHNT010000124.1 GCA_947461985.1 Bacteroidota bacterium
GGTTGTGAGCGTAGTCAACTCAAACATGAGTGTATATAACGATACTGGTAAATTATTAATCAACAAAAGATCATTGACTTCTATGACGGCTGCCGTTGGAAATTATACGTGGATTTCGGACCCACGAGTTATTTATGATCCCAATAATGATCGATTTATTATGGTTTGTTTTTCAGGAAGTATAAGCACTGAGTCTGTTATTTTGGTTGGTTTTTCGCAAACAAATGATCCGGCTGCCAATTGGAACTTTTACAAATTAAATGGCGCATCATTTAATGATTCAACATGGAGCGACTATCCAATTATTTCAATTTCTGATCAAGATTTATTTATCACCTTTAATCAAGTAAAAGACAATGTGAGTTGGACCATTGGTTTTAAACAATCTGTTATTTGGCAAATTCAAAAAATGGAAGGTTTTGCTGGAACGCCCTTGGTTTATGATTTGTGGAGTGGCATTCAATACAATGGTGGCAATTTAAGAAATATTTGTCCAGCAAAAAATCAAACGACTTCAATGGGTAACAATATGTATTTTTTGACGCTGCGAAATGTTGCGGCAACCAATGATTCTATTTTTGTAACAGAAATTACAGACTCCAAAGCATCAGGAATTGCACAATTGACAACACGAGTTTTAACGTCCCCTACAGCGTATGGATTTCCTCCAAATGTGCCTCAAAAATTAGGTCAATATTTAATGACCAATGATGCGCGTGTATTAGCTGCTATTTATGAAAATGATTATATACACTTTGGCTCGAATACCTTGAATCCTCAATTTATGAATGCTGGTGTTTATTTAGGAACGATTAAAAATATTAGCTCTACAACGCCTACTGTGAAAGCCGATATTATTTCTACTGCCACACAAGAATTTGGTTATCCATCGATGACCTATGTGGGAAATACCAATAACGACCACAAAATTTTATACAATATGTCGCATTGCTACACCGATAGTTTTCCTGGAGCCAGTGTGATTTATAAAAATACTAACGAAGATTATTCGGATATTATTTCTGTGAAGGATGGTCTATCGAATGTGAATCGATTGACAGACACCGTGGAACGTTGGGGAGATTATACAAATATTCAACATCTTTATAATAATCCTAGTCGTGCTTATTTATCTAACTCTTGGGGAAAATCGGGTGCAAATAATTGTTGGATTTCAGTCATTGACAATACTGATTTTCCTGCATCTACCAATGAGATTACAAAAAACAGCAACAGTATATTGTTTCCCAATCCCGTTTCAGAAAACCGATTTACAACCACATTTAATTTAAGCGTTGCGCAAAAATTGCGTTATGAAATTGTGGATATGCAAGGAAAATTGGTTTCTATTATTTTAGATACCAAAACAAAAATTGGGAAAAATGAATTTTCATTTACGACCGAAGCATTGTCAAAAGGAAATTATATTTTTAGAATTGTGGGCGAAAAAGAAATCATCGCCACACATAAAATTACGATTGAGTAGCCGCTAAAAATCCTGCAACATCATCAGGACTCACTAAATATTTACGTTCATTTTTCATCGTAATTAAAACATAGTTTTTTCGTTGAGAAACAAACCAACGCATTTTGCCAAGTTTTGAAGACGAGTAATAACCTGTATATCCGAAGACACCGCCATTGCCAAATGTTCTCCAAGGCATTCCCATTTCTTCTGCACTAATTTTTACGATCGATTTTATTTCTTTTCTTGAAATGAAAAAATTACTTGCTATTCTATTCACAATAATATAATCCATATCCACTGAATATGATTTGGGAGAATAAATATAGGTTCCAATTAAAAGGGGTAACAACAAAACAACTGGGAGATAAATAAAGGGTTCATTTGTTTTTAAAAAAGTATTTTCTAAAATTGCAATGATAAAAACAAAGAAAACTAAACTTGAAGTAACTATTTTACTGGTAATATCTAATGAAGCTTTAAACATATAATTTGGAATTTAAATTTCTTAGTGTCTCTTTGTGTTTTTGTGACTTTGTGGCACTGTTGTTCAAAAAAACTATACTGCAAAACTCTCACCGCAACCACAACTTCTGCTTGCATTCGGGTTTACAAAGTTGAACCCTTTTCCGTTTAGGCCATCGCTAAAATCTAATTCGGTATTCACTAAATAAAGAAAGCTTTTTAAATCACAAACCATTTTTACGCCTTTGTCTTCAAAGCTTTGATCCATGGGTTTAATTTCATTGTCGAAATCTAATTTATAACTTAATCCGCTACAACCACCACCCACAACACTTACTCTCACAAAATAAGTTTCGTCTAACTCAGCTTCTTGCATGAGTTGAGTAACTTTTTCTTTTGCGATGTCGCTTATATAAATGCTATTTTCTAAAGCCGTCTCCATTTTCATTAAATTTCTTAAAGCAAAACTACGATTTTAAGCGTGATTATCATATAAAAACTATCTATGATTCTTTTCGGCTAACAATTAAATACCAATCGTTATCGAGTGGCAAATAGCCATAATCGAAACAAAAATAATAAACATCCCCTTTTTTGTTTTTATAAACATGCGTATGATATTTAAATTGAAATCCTTTTTCTATCAATCGTTCTTGCGTAGTTTTATAAAATTCTTCGTTGGCAGGAATTGAATCTTGTAAAATTTTTCGGTTTTTACGTAAGGCATTCACCACGTTTCGCATGTAGTTGGTATCGTTCGATTTTTGTTGATTATTATAATTATTTCTGCAAGAATCATCACAAAACTTTTTATCCATTCGACCTTTGATGGCACGATCGCAGTTTAAACAATTTTTGGTTATCGTATTCATTTTTAGAGTAGATTATAATATTCAAATATAAAAAAATAAGCTTGATTGCTGAAACCTATTTTAGTCTTACTCTAAAATTTTTAGGTTGTCTAGGATAAATAATCATCCATATCAATTTTAAAAAATAACAAATTGTATATGGCAATCCCATTTTTACTGGACTCATTTTATTTATGTCTCCTTCTCCATTTTAAAAAGCCTACCTTACATGAATGTCAATAGAAAGAAGGGTGCGTTTGGTAGAAACATTGTTTGAACGATTAGATCAAGAGATTGCTGTGTTTCAAACCGAAACCCAATTGCATTGCCAAACAGGTTGTGGAAAATGTTGCACCAAACCTACTATTGAAGCTTCGCCTTTAGAATTTTTTCCTTGGGCTTTTGAACTTTTTTTGAATGATGAAGCCGAAAAAATGTTAACGCTCCTGCATGCAAAAACAACGAGTATTTGCCAAATTTATATGCCGTTTTCATTAGTAGAAAACACCAAAGGCAGTTGTGGAAATTATGCTTTTAGAGGCCTTATTTGTCGATTGTTTGGATATGCTGCCAGCAAAGATAAATTGGGCAAATTGCAGCTAGCTACTTGTAAAATAATTAAAGAAAAGCAATCCGAAAATTATTCATCCGCTGAAATTGCTATTGCTAAAGGATTGCCTATACCTGTTTTTACAGATTATTATATGCAACTTTCTCAAATAGATTATCAATTAGGAACAATGATGTTGCCTATCAATAAAGCACTCATTTATGCCATTGAAGAAGTTTTGCAATTTTATGCATACAGGCCATTTGTAGATGGTGTAAAAAAAATTGCTTAAAGTTTTAACAGAATCACGAATAAAGGTAGGTTTACGTTTCAATAATTCATTTTTAGCACATAAATTTTGAACTATTTTTTTTGCTCAAACTTCATCTTCACTCATAATAAAAGAAAGTATATTCATCATTTTATTAGAAATAATTAACCACAAATTATAAATTTGTAACTCCTTTATTTCAAGATATTTTTAAATATCTTTGCCTTTATGAAAAATAAAAATACTGAAATAGGATTCGGTTCAAGCTGTGTACATGCAGGTTTTGAAGCAGAACAACACAATAGCCACATCACTCCAATTTATGCCAGTAGTACTTATTTATTTGATAGTGCCGAGCATGCTGTTGATTTATTTACAGGAAAAGAAAAAGGATATATTTATGGCCGTTTTGGCAATCCTACCTCTAATCAAACAGAAGAAAAAATAGCGGCATTAGAAGCCTATGGTTTAAAAAATGAAGATGGTTCGCCTTTGGAATTGAAAGCTATTTTACATGCATCAGGAATGGCTGCAATAGCCACATTAATTTTAGCCAATGTAAAAAATGATGAAAAAGTATTAACACATTTATCGTTATATGGGGGCACTCAAGAGTTGGTAGATAAGGTATTGCCTACTTGTGGAATTGAAACCATCATCATTGATTTTAAAGATTTAATGTTAGTAGAAAAAACATTGAAAAACGATGCTTCTATAAAATTACTATATATTGAAACGCCTGCAAATCCCACATTACAATGTGTAGATATTGAAGCGCTCACAAAAATTGCACATCAATATCAATGTAAAGTATCGGTTGATAATACATTTGCTACGCCTTATTTACAACAACCTTTTGCATTTGGTGTAGACTTTGTAATGCATTCAACCACAAAATTTTTAAACGGACACGGCACGGCTATTGGTGGTGTTTTGTTGGGTAAAGATGTAGAGTTTATGAAAACCAAAGTAACAAAACATCATCGTTTATTGGGAGCCAATTCCAATGCCTTCGATGCTTTTTTATTAAACAATGGTTTAAAAACATTAGAGATTAGAATGGATCGACATTGTGCCAATGCCGAAAAAGTAGCGGACTTTTTAGCTTCACATCCCAATGTAGCATTTGTAAATTATTTAGGTTTAAAAAATCATCCAGATTATGCATTGTGTAAAAAACAAATGAAACATGCTGGCGCATTAATGAGCTTTGAGGTAAAAGGAGGATTTGAGGCAGGAAAGAAATTTATCAATCAATTATCACTTTGTACCAGTGCCGTTTCGTTAGGTACTTGCGATACGTTAATCTCTCATCCTGCAAGTACAACGCATGTAGGAGTTGCGCCTGAATTACGAATAAAATCAGGTATTACAGATGGTTTAATAAGAATGAGTGTTGGAATAGAAAATGTGGAGGATATTATTGTTGATTTGGAAAATGCATTGAAGTAAATTTATGCACGACATAGAACCATATTACAATTGGCGACATGCCTACACAGCAGAGGAAGATGAAAAATCGCCTTTTTTTGGTAGAGAGTATTCCGAATTTGAATTTTCTAACACTGTTTATAATTATTATATCCATCCACAATGGGATGACATTGATTCAAGAACATTGTATATAAAAATTTTATTTGCCGACTATGATGAACACTATGCCATCATTGAATTGATGGGCGAATGGAATGATGCGATTGAAAATGATATTCAAACGTTAAAAAGAAATATTATTGATGTATTAATCACTCGAAAAATTAATAAATTTATTTTAATAGGCGAAAATGTAATGACTTTTCATAGCGATGGAAATGATTACTATGAAGAGTGGTATGAAGATATAAACGATTTTGGAGGATGGGTGGTAGCACTTAATTTTTCTGATCAAACTGTTTTTGATTTTAAAAAAGCACGTATTCATAATTATATTATTTTTGAAAATATATTTGAATGGCGCACATTAAAACCTGAACATTTGTTTTTAAAAATCGACAATGAAATGATGCGATTATTGGATTAGTAATTATTCTAACTTTACCACTCAAATTTAAAACGCAAAAATATCCATGCTCTCCATTTGGGAACGAAACGAATTTATACAGTACGACCATATTATTATTGGTAGTGGTATTGTGGGTTTAACTACCGCCTATTATTTAAAGAAAAATCATCCTAACAAATCTGTTTTAGTTTTAGAACGAGGATTATTGCCAACCGGTGCAAGTACCAAAAATGCTGGTTTTGCTTGCATGGGTTCGCTTACAGAAATTTTAGACGATTTAAAAACAGCAAGCGAAGAAGAAGTCCTGAAATTATTTCTACTTCGCAAAAAGGGTTTAGA
>CANHNT010000125.1 GCA_947461985.1 Bacteroidota bacterium
ATATTAGTGTGCAGAGCAGGCTATTCAACCATAATGGATTTAATAAAACTGAATAATAATGCTTTGCTCATTCCTACACCCGGACAAACCGAACAAGAATATTTAGCAAAAGAAATGTCTGAAAGGAAATTGTTTTTCACCATCAATCAAAATGAAAATATTGCACAAGGTGTTGAGTTATTTAAAGAAAAGATTTTTAAAAAAATGCCTGAGTATGATTTGGAGTTGTATAAGAAATCAATTGAAATTCTTGTCTCTAAATTCTAAACCTTTATATAATTAGTTATACGAAGGCTCCAGCCTTCGTATCGCTATTATGTCGCTTGTAGCGACAAAAACTAAAACAAAAAATCAATTTGAAAAACACTGTCTTTTTTTGCATAATTACTAGCACTGCTATAAATATATTCATCTTGATTTAATACTATGCCTGCTCTTACAGGATTTTGATGAATGTAATTTAGTTTTTGAAAGAAAAAATCTTCAGATTCAATTTCTTCAGGATGATTATTGCTTGTCCATATTTTAAATGTTTTATTTCTATTTGTTTTGTTGCCAAAAAACTCAAACATATACAATAACCAATCTTTTCTACTTTCAGGAATTGAATTGATAGTTTGTAAAAACATTCTTGAAGTATATGATTTGAAATCACGAATTATATCACTGATATTTCCATTTTGTGCAGTCCAAATTACATGAATATGATTGGTCATAATCACATATGCATGTATTTTTAATTGCTTATTTTCTTGACAAAATTTAAAGCATTCTAAAACTATATTTCTATAGTCTTTTCTAGAAAAAATATCAATCCAACCTTCAATCGTAAAAGTAAGAAAATGAGTTGCTTGTTGATTCCTTATTTTATAGCCATCTGAATATTCGTAAGTCATAAAGTAAAAATAATAATTTTTATTAAAAGTCGCTATAAGCGACATAATAAAAATACGAAGGCTGGAGCCTTCGTATAACTTTTTAATTGTATGTTTTTTACTCTTTTACTTCTGTCTGAGTACCATATCTCTTCGTTCCATCATACAATTCATAATGAACCAAACGAGCTTCTAATGCACCATTGAAAGTTTTTATTTTTGCTGAAGGACGTAAGCCTACACTTTTCAAAGCATCATAATTAGAGGTTACCATCCATGCATTGGTGCCAGCATAATTTCTTTTTAATGTATTGCCAATATCACCATAAAATTCTTCTGTATTGATGCTAATCCGTTCGTTGTAGGGTGGGTTGAAAAAGATATGTAAAGGTTCATTGGAGTCTTTTCTAGATTCAAAAAAATCTAATTTTTCTACATCAATATAATCTTCCAAATAAGCTTGGTTAATATTTATTTTTGCTTTTTTCATCGATTGAAAATCAATATCAAAACCATTTATTTGATAATTAAATTCTTTTGATTTCTTTAATAAATTTTCTTTTATTTTTTCATATAAATCTGCATCAAAATCTTGCCACTTTTCAAACGCAAAACCTTTACGGTGAATATTAGCAGGAATATTACAAGCAATCATGCCTGCTTCAATTAAAATAGTGCCACTTCCACACATGGGGTCTAGGAAATCACATTGACCAGTCCAACCAGAAAGCATCAACAAACCAGCTGCTAAAACTTCATTAATGGGTGCTTCGTTGGTTTGCGTTCTGTAGCCACGTTGGTGCAATGAGTTGCCCGAACTGTCTAACGAAACCGTTACATCATTCATGTGAATATGAACATTTATGCGTACATCAGGGTCTTCTGTATCCACATCAGGACGACGATTAAAGGCATTTCTAAATTGATCAACAATTGCATCTTTACTCAACAATGCCACATATTTTGAGTGGGTAAAATCATCAGAAAAAACAGTAGCATCTATGGCAAATGTTTTATCTACATCAAATAAATCTACCCAATCATATTTCATAATTCCGTCATACAAACTTTTTTCATCGTTGGCTTTGAAATTATAAATGGGTTTTAAAATTTTTATTGCCGTTCTGCAAGCTAAATTAGCTTTATACATAAATCCATCATCACCCTCAAATGAAACCATTCGCTGACCTTTTTGTATATTGAGTGCTCCTAAATTTTTCAATTCTGTAGCCAATAAATCCTCAAAACCAAACAATGTTTTTGCCGTCAACTTAAAATTCTTACCCATTGGGTAAAATTAATGTTTAATTATTAATGTTGAATGGCAAAAGAAGTAAATTTGGAATAAATTAATCATTAATCTTTCCATAAAATGGTTCCCATTATGTCATTTTTAAAGAAAAATTCAATTTGAAAATAATGATGACTTACCATTTGCTATTAGTCTGTAACAGTTTTGCGCGTTGGGTCAACTGTTTATTTTATGAGCGATAATCAATGATAAAAAGTTTAAAAACAGGCAATGGTATTTTTCAATTGAGCATATAATTCCTCATTGCCTAATTGGCGATACTTTTTTAAATTGGAAGTATACATTTCTAAATCATATAAAAAAGCTTTTATGCAATCTGCCGTAAAATCGGAGAAATGCCTCCCGTATTGCAGTTTTTCAATATACGAGGCATTCACAAATTGTTCAAATTGATTTTTTATAGGAACCGATAAAATGGGTTTTTGCAAATAAACAGCCTCACTTAAAAACGAAAAACCTCCGTTAGACATTACTGCTTTGGCAGTTGCAAAGTCTTTTATAAAACCTGCTTCCGAAAACGATTTTAAGATAACGTTTCCATGTTGTTCATCTTTATTAAATCCATATACAAAAAATTGCTCTTGGGGCAATTGCTGTAAAACAGGAATTAAATTTTGTTGTGACGAGGATGTTTGATAAACTACAATATGTTGCTTGCTTGTTGTTTTCGCCTGAATAATTTCTGTACGAATGATAGGAGGTATGTAGGTTGTGTTTTTCTTGATGATTTCAGGATGAAAAAAGGTGCTTATTAAATATTGATTCGCATTCGGGACTTTCGCTTTAATGATATTTTTTGCTAATAAATAATTTGCTTTTTCAGATGATGGGATGTCAATATTTAATTTCGCTCTGTCAATAATTTGCATATTATCAATGCTAATTAATGGTTTGCGGTGCAATTTTGCATAAAAAAAAGTAAAACTTTCAAAGTCAGAAATGACAATGTCCGGATTAAAAATCTTTACAACATCATGGTATTGATTGAAATTGCGAAGTAGGTTTTTAGGTGCGTTTTTTAATGTCATTAAAATGGTGCTACTCACCGATACAACTGCATTTTTATAGGCTAAATGAAATCCATCTATTTCATGAACACGGTTAGGGAAATGCTGTACTAAAAATGAATAAGCTCTATCGCTTGTTACCACTTGCACATCGTGTTCTTGTAGCAAATACTCAATAATTACTTTGCTTCTTGTTGCATGTCCCATGCCTTCACTGGGCAAACCATATAATATTTTCATTTAAAAAGATGTTGGATAAAATTAATGAAAGAAAATATAGCCAATAATAATGGCAGCAATAACGCCCATCATATCGGCTAATAAACCAGCCCAAACTGCATAGCGAACATTTTTAATGCCAACACTTCCAAAATAAAGTGCAATGATATAAAATGTAGTATCTGCGCTACCTTGAAATATGCTGGCTAGTTTGCCAACAAAAGAATCGGGTCCTAATGTTGGATTTTTGGTTGTATCAAAAATATCCAATAATAATCCTCTTGCACCGCTTCCACTAAAAGGTTTCATGATAGCAACTGGCAACGCCTCCACAAAATCAGCATTTAACCCCACGGCAATTACCAAATATTTAATGCCATTAGTAATGTATGCCAATGCACCACATTCTCTAAATGCGGCAATGGCTACTAACATGCCTACTAAATAGGGTAAAATTTTGATGACAACATCGAAGCCTTCTTTTGCACCATCAATAAATGAATCAAATACATTTAGTTTTTTCCACATTCCACCGACTACAATGGCTACAATTAATGAAAGCATAATCACATTGCCACTGTGTTTTGTCACAATATCTTTTAATGTTGGAGATAAATTTTGAACCAAAAGCAACATGCCAATAATAATTAACATTAAACTGCCAAGCCATGCAAGTAAAACGCTATCAAATTTTAGTTTTTGTTTGATGCCTACAATTATGATACTGGCAACTGTGGCCGATAATGTAGCCAATACACATGGAATGAAAATACTTGAGGGTTCGGTACTATTGGCTGCAACTCGGTAACCAATAATGGATAATGGGATTAATGTTAATCCACTGGTATGCATTACCAAAAACATAATTTGAGAATTGCTTGCCGTTCCTTGATTGGGATTAATTTCTTCTAAACTTTTCATGGCTTTTAAGCCAAATGGGGTAGCTGCATTATCGAGTCCTAGCATGTTCGCTGAAAAATTTAAAACCATTTCACCCATTGCAGGATGCTTTTCTGGGATTTCTGGAAACAATCGTTTCAAAAATGGATTTAATTTTCGGGCTAAAAAATTAATCGCACCTGCACGTTCTGCAATTTTCATCAAACCTAAAAAGAAAATCATTGTACCTGCCAAAGGCAAGCCAACATCGATAACAGCTACTTTGGCTGTTTTTAACATCGATTCTACAATTGTAGTATAAATTTCAATATTGCCTACTTGAATTGATTTTATAAGTGCTACAATGAATGAAATGACAAAAAATGAAATCCAAACATAATTTAATACCATACGATTTTTTTTATTGTGTAATAATAGCAAAAAAAAATCAGATTGGAGATCTTAGACTTAAGATGATGAATTTGATTTTTGGAATTTGATTTTTAGAATTTAACTTTACAAAATGGATGCGAAGAAAATTATAGATAGAATCACTCACCCTGCCGAATTACAAAATGACGTAGCGAATGAATGGAAGGAGTTAACGGATAAACATCCTTATTTTTCTGTAGGCCAACTTTTACAATTTGGCAACGATTATTTTCAAGAAAAAGACAATGTCGCATTTACCGCTATTTATAAATCTGATCCGATTCAATTTGCTCAGTTTGTAAATGAATTAAAATCGGTTGAAAAAATTGACTTGAAAAATAGTAAGCATGAAAACACAATTTCAGATAAAGCAGTAGCAGTCGTTGAAAAAGCTGAAATAAATAGTAAAGAACCCATCGCAGAGAGTATAACAGTTGAAGCGGTATCTATTTTGCCAACTGAAGAAACGATTACAACATCCGTTTTAACGGCTGAAATAGTAAAAGATGAAATTCCAGTGGAGCATAAAAAGGTGCCTATTGCACCTCAAGAAGATATTTTGGCATTGATAAATCAAATACCCAACAGCAATATTATTGAAGATAAAATGACAAAATCTGAACCTATAATTGAAATTGTAGATTCAGTAACGCTTACGGAGGAAGAAAAACGACAGAAATCGTTAATGGTCATGATGAGTTTTAATGATTGGCTAAATCATTTTAAATCAAAAACAGAAAAAGAGCAAATTGAAGAACAAGAAAAAAGAGCGTTAAAAACAGCTTGGCAAAAAGAAAAATTAACCGCCATTATTGAAGAAGAACAAGATGAGATTCCTGAAAAGATATTTAAACAGGCAATGGACTCTATTTCTATGGAAAATGCACTCATCAGCGAATCCTTAGCTGAAATTTTAGCCAAACAGGGTAAAACGGATAAGGCTATTGAGATGTATAAAAAATTAAGTTTGCGCAATCCCGAAAAAAATAGTTACTTTGCCGACCGAATAAAAGATTTATTAACAAACAATATTTAAAATATAATTATGACTGCTTTATTTTTCATCTTAATCGTTATCGCTTGTGCTGTTTTGGCATTTTTTGTATTAATTCAAAACCCTAAAGGGGGTGGTTTAGCTGGCTCATTAAGTGGGTTAGGTACGCAAATGATGGGTGCAAAACA
>CANHNT010000126.1 GCA_947461985.1 Bacteroidota bacterium
CAAAAGCCTCATTTTCAAAATATGCGCTTTACCATATTTTACACCAAGGTCAATAAATTTAAAGAAAAATATTTGTAGCTATAAGTTTACATTTTACTCTAATAAAATAAATTTGTTCTTCTATTTTAAATAGAAGAACGCTTTTGCTAAAAACAAAAAGTAAAAAATAGTATTCTTATTAGCCTTTAAAGCAAATCAATTTCTTTAGCATGTATAATTTCTTTGTTGCCAACTTTACTTATAAAACAGACTAACTTACAATTTACTTTATTTAAAATATTTATAGGGAGCTTAATATTATAAAACTTTCTTTCAAGTACCGTTCCTTTGCTAATTGTTACATTATTTTCAAAAAAAGTAGAACCTGAAACAGGTGTAATTATTTTTCTTAAAATATGATTATGCTCATAATCTTCAATAACTTTTCCTGAAGAATCTTGTAAATCTATAACTCCATCTTCTATTAAAAATAGAGAAATAGATAAAGGAGTATTTACACTTTCTGTAAAAGTAATTTTTGTTATTACAGATAAAAGATTATTTGCTTCTGATGTTGAAAAATCAATATTAACAGGGGTTGTTTGTGAAATAAAATTATTTATTGCAGTTGACCATTCTGATCTATAATAAAAATAATCATTTGCACCTTTTAATGACCTATTTATTGCAGCAGATGGTTTAGGAGGATCTCCACCTAAATACTTTACCAAGTCATTTGCATCTTGGCTTTTGAAATCATATTTTGAAGGTGCCTGAAAATCATTAAATCCATCAGAATAAACAGCAACAGATAAAATTCTATTTGGATTTTGATTTTTAAATTGCTGTATTTCATTTGCACCGGCAGGGCAATTAACACAATGTACTCCTGTTGCCTCCTCTATTAAAATAGTCTTCGTTTGAGGTGTTGGAATTGTTCCAATACTATACGTACTATCATTAAACAATACACTTTCTGTTAAAATTAATCCTGCAGGAGTTTGTTCTTTTATACAAGCAATAGCAAAAATAGTTAATGCTCCAAAACCTATAAAAATTCTATGTTTAATATTCATAATTTATTTTTTTAAAACGTTGAAATAATTCCTAATTTAAAGCCACTAAATGCAGGTTCATATCTACAAACACCACCTGTGCAGTTGATACCATCCACTTGTTTCACGTATTGAGCTGTAAAACGGTGAGGACCTACTGAACGTGCTATAAAAACATTGGGATAATGAAGTGCTTTTTTTACATGCACTTTATTAGGAGCAATATTATACATATCTGATAAGGCAAAACTCCATTTAGGGGCAATATTAAATTCTATTAAAGCAAAAGCCCATGAGCCATAATCTTGTTTAGTATGCATGTATTGCAACTCAGTTCTAATCGATTTTTTATTATTAATTTTATATATAACTTCTACAAATGGCGTAATCGCGTTTACATCTGGGTACTCTTCTTTATTTACTTTTTGTTGATAAATAAATTGATTATATAATAAATATTGTGCTCCAAAATGAAAAATAAAATTTTCTACACTTCGTATTTCAGCTTCTGCAAAAACTTCTCTAAATAAAGTAGCACCTGTATCTAACGAATTTATTTTTGTATAAGATGCATTGATTGAAATATTTTCATTGGGTGATAATAATCCACTTATTGACCCCCCCATTTCTGAAAATTGAGATGGTGGTGTGTACCGTGCTATTAATCGTTGGGGTCGAATTTGTGCAATAATGGGTTGCCAATTATAAATACCTTGCAATAAAATTTCTTTGGGTGATGTTCTTAATTCAAAATTTTCTGAATGTTTAAAAGATGCGTTTAAGCCCCACTTCGCTTTTGCAAATCCTACTGTTGAATATAGAACAGTTCCTTTTAAATTTTTTAAAGTAGTTCCATAATTAGCGGCTTCTTTTGATTTTGAGGCCGCTTCAACATACCAGCTAAAATCTCCATAATTCAAGGTATTGTAAAAAGTAGCTGCAAAATTATTATAGGTAGGGGCAAACCGTCCAGATAATGGTAATGCATTAATTGTATTCACAATATAATCCATGCTGGCTTGGTCCATGGTTCTGTTTACAATTCCAATTCCTGGAGTAATGTGTGCTTTTTTTCCTAAATCAAAATCACCCTCTACATTTGCTCCTTTTATTACAGGGTTAAATCGTTCAAACAAGTTCTTTGTTTGTCCAGTAAAACCTTTAGCTGTTAAATTTTTATTGATTTTATACTTTATATGCATTCCAAAAAGCGCATTGTCTATCAATAAACCCCTGTCTTCATACGCTCTAAAAATAATTCCACTCCCAATTTGGTCATAAATATGTCCAGCAGTAATCGTCATATTTTTATATTCTTTACTTAAACTAAACATACCAATACCAGCAGCTGTCAATGCAGACGTTGGTTTTTGAAGATTTGAATTATTAAATCCATCAAAACGAACCGTTCCTGTAAATCCATTTCCACTGTAACGCAATCCTAACCAGCCTTCGCCACCGCTCAAAAGATTATCATATAAAGGATTTCCTGCTGCTTTAATATTCGTGTCTCGTTGAAAAAAATTCATCGACATCATTAAATCACCCGACAAATTTCCTTGTTGTGCAAATGTGTTTAGTGATGATAACATGACACATGAAAGTAGTAGTTTCCTCATTTATTCTTTTAAAAGTTACACAAATGTAATTGTTCTAATCGAAAAAAATTAGGAATGCGTTTAGCAATCTTATATTATAGATTAATGAACGAGTATAAATCGTCCGTTTGAATAGTAATAAATTTTGTCGGCAGCACTCAATTGTTTTTTAAAAAATAAATGATAACCTCCCCATTCATCTTTTTCTAATCGGAAATATTCATTTTCGTAATTCGTCAAACCAATACTTTCGTTCATCCACCAAGTGCCGTTTGTTTTTGTTTTCACAAAAAGTGTGGTATCATTTATTCTATTCACTTCAAAACTATCTTTTTCAGAAACCGAGCTATAGGAGGCAACTTGAATTATTTTTTTTGATATATCCATTCCATATTCCGCTTCTATTGAAATAGGCAATCTTGACTTAGCTCTAAACTCATAAACATCAGCACAGTAGTTTGGTACATTTAATATAATTATTTTGCCTTCTTTAGCTACGGGGAATTTTTGAATGAAATTATAATAGAGCTTAGCACTCGTTCGTCTTGCTTTTACGGTAGGAAAAATAAAATAAACAAATGCTGTTATGTAAATTAATATTATGGGTATTCGTATGATGGGTTTAAAATAAAACACCACAAAAACGAATGCTTGTAAGAAAAATACACTTCCAAAATAAAGATATCGGTCGTTTTCGATTCTGAACAAATACATAAAATAACTCTCTAAAAAAGGATAGAAAAGTATAATTCCTGAAATGATAAAAAACAAAAGCAACAACATTTTTGATTTGTCTTTTTTGAAAACAAACAATGAAATTGCCAATAAAATAGTTCCTAAAATTAGGCTGGTTTTTTTCCAATGCGCACAAAATTCATATACGATTTCACGGGTTTTATATTCTGAAAAATGAATAAATGAAAATAATTTCACCGTTTGTTGAGCCAGGGTAGTAGTGAGTTTAGCTATACTTAAAGAATGTGGTTCATCATATCTATTTGGAATCCAGTGGCCATATAATGAATGATAAATAAAAAGATAGATTCCTACGATCAAAATTTGCAGCAAAGCTATTTTCAATAAATAAGGAATTGCTTGTGATTTATTTCTTTGTTGAACTAAAATGATCAAAAACAACAGAAAGAAAATGACAGGAAAGAAAAAAGAAATTTCTAAAGTCAGTAAAGCAAAAATAAATAATGAATGAAAAACAATGATTGATTTTATACTAGCTCCATTATTCATGAAATCGCAAATCCAATGAATTCCAAATAATAATACAAAAAGGGTGAGCGAATAATGTGATGTAGCCGCCCATATCACATTTTCTGATTGATATGGCGAAACTAAAAACAAAATAGCCCCTACAAAAGCAATCCATTGTCCATTTTGTAAAGAAAAAGCTGCATACAATTTTTGAAATGCCTTAAAAATAAACGTGGTATTTAATGCATGTAAAAAACTAAAAACAATAAACCACCCCAAAGGATTGGTACCAAATAAAAAGTAGACCAGGGCTAAAAATCCAAAGTAGCCATAATAAAAGCTTTTCATGCTATAGGAATGCAAATATCCATTGAAACCTAGTTTTTTAAATTCCCACAATCCCGAAATTCCATCATCAATCAGCATGGCTTTATGACCAGGAAAATAAATAGCAAACACAAATATCCAACTCACTAAAAAAAGGAAAATTGAGAAATTTTTAGACAATAAAAAGCGTTCGATGGATTTCATTGACATTCATTTTTTTATCCTTTGTTTTCTATTTAAATAGCTGCTAATATTCTATTACCTATCTCTAAAAATCTTTCACATCAATTTCTAGGTTTGGCTTTTTTTATAATTTATCTCAAACTCTTATAATTCGTTAAGCCACATTCTAAAAATTTAGTATAGTCGCTTTCACTTGGTGTGAAACCTCTTGGTGTATTTAAGATTCTGTTATTCACAGGATCTATTAAGGCATAAAAGGGTTGTGTAGCCGATTTAAAATGGCGTAATGATAAATCAAACCATTTGTCTCCAACGGTTGTTGCAAATTTTTTATCTAAAAATGGAGATGCAAATTGTTCGTTTTTAGGCAATTCTATTTGTTCATCCACATACAATGAAGCTATAATGTATTTTTCACTCAAAAGCTTATTGACAGATGATTTTGTCCAAATATTTTCTTCCATTTTACGACAATTTACACATGCCCAACCTGTGAAATCAATCATGACAGGTTTGTTTTGTTTTTTTCCTTCTGCTATCGCATCTTCTAAATATAAATAAACATTTATGCCTTTTAAATTATGTACACGTGCATTGCTTCCTTTTTGTAATTTTTCTTCTTTATGGAAGAAACTATAAAATTTTGGAGGTGGAAAACCACTGACTAAACTAATTTCTTTTCCAAAATAATCCAATGATAAATAGCCAGCAAAAACAATTGAAAAAATAGCCAAGCCTTTCATTACGCCAGTACTTTTAAATGTTGGATCTTCTTTGAATTTTAATTTTCCTAAAAGATATAAGGCTAATAATATTAAAACGATAATCCATAAACCAATAAATAATTCACGTTTTAAGAAACCCCATTGTTTCACTAAATCGGCATTTGATAAAAATTTCAATGCAAATGCTAATTCAATAAAACCAAAAACTACTTTTAACACGGTTAACCAACCCCCAGATTTTGGCAAGGCTTTCAACAAGTTAGGGAACATGGCAAACAAAGCAAAAGGTACTCCTAAGCCAATTCCAAAACCAGACATGGCAGGCGTAATTAATTTTGAATTGCTAATATTTCCTAATACCAATCCTAAAATTGGACCAGTACATGAAAAAGATACAATTGCCAATGTCAATGCCATAAAAAATATACCCCCAACACTGCTAATACTACTTTTCGCATCTATTTTGCTTGAAACTGATGATGGCAAACTAATATCGTAGTATCCAAATAAAGAGAAAGCAAAGACGATAAAAATGACAAAGAATACTAAATTCACCCACACATTTGTTGAGAATGAATGCAACGCATTTCCTCCCCATCCTAAAAATAAAAAGGGCAAACTCAATAAGAAATAAACCAAAAAAATAAAGAACCCATACAAGATTCCACGTTGAACTCCTTTCTTTTTGTCACCAGATCCTTTTAAGAAAAAACTAATTGTCATGGGAATCATTGGTAAAGTGCATGGGAAAAATAATGCAGCCAATCCACCTAATAATCC
>CANHNT010000127.1 GCA_947461985.1 Bacteroidota bacterium
AGTTTTTAGCGAAAATGAATCAGGCAGAAATTGAAATTACGCACGATTTTTATTTAAAAAAATATCAATTATCCAATCCTGTCTTGCCTTTTGATTATATTTTGTTTGATGAAGGACAAGATGCATCACCTGCTATGTTGGATATTTTTTTAAATCAACAATTCGCCATTAAAGTAATTGTGGGCGATACACATCAACAAATTTACAGTTGGCGCTATGCCATTAACTCGTTGGAGCAAGTAAATTTTAAATCATTCGATTTAAACAATAGTTTTCGGTTTGGTGCAAAAATTGCTTCCTTAGCAAATGAATCTTTATTATTGAAAAGCAAACTAAAAGATTTTAAACCGTTTGAGGTAGTGGGTTTGGGAATAAACAAGGATAAAAAAACACATGCCGTTATTGCTCGAACCAATTTGGGTTTATTGATGAAGGCAATTACTTTTATTACCGACAATAGAAAAATAAAATACATTTATTTCGAAGGCAATTTTAATTCATACACCTATGCCGATGAAGGCGCTTCTTTATATGATGTATTGAATTTATACAACAAAAAACATTTTTTAATTCGAGATGAATTATTAAAAACCATGCACTCTACTGTGGAGTTGGAAGATTATATTGAAAAAACAGCAGATAAGCAACTGCAAATGATGCTGGACATTGTGAAGGAATATGAAAATGAAATACCTGCATTATTGAAACAAATAAAAGATAAACATGTAGGCGATTCCGAAAAACATAAAGCAGAAATTATTTTTAGCACCGTGCATCGTTGCAAAGGCATGGAGTATGATGTGGTAGAGCTTGCCAATGATTTTACCACCGCAGAAAAAATAGACCGTCTGGCAAAACAACCAGATTTTAATGAACAAAAAGACCGAATTGAAGAAGAAATTAATTTGCTTTATGTGGCTATTACACGTGCCAAAACATTGCTAAAAATTCCTGAAGAATTAGTGCCTGATCATTTTGTGACAGATGCCACCATCGAAATTATTAAAAAACCAGCACCCAAAACAAAACCCGATTTGGTGTTGCCCGATTATTCCTCCCGAAACAAACGAACGATTTTGCAAGATGTAGATTCATATTATCAAAAAGCAAAAGAATCTAATTCATCTGCTTATGCACCTTGGACAAATAGTTTGGATAAAGAATTGGAAAAAATGTATGACGATGGCGTATCCTACAACGACATGGCAAAACATTTTGATAGAACCAAAGGCGCTATCATGAGCCGATTAAGAAAAATTGGGGTATTGGGGTAATTAAATAGTACGCACCCTTTTTCTCTTTTTCTCTTCGCAGAGTCTGTGCCTCACGACTCTGCATTTTCGTTTTTTTTATGAATCTTTTGGTTTTCAATGTATTTTTGAACCCTCTGCCTAATTTTAGCGGCAACCGTTAGTTGATATTTTATAAATCATTGCATAAAAAATGAACAAATTTTTACAAATACTTCAAAGTTCAAATATATCACCCGATAAAATTGAAAATCTCATTAGCAAAGCAAAATTACTACATGTAAAAAGTCAAAGCTTATTGGTAAAACCAAATACCATTTGTGATAAAGCGTATTTTGTACTCAAAGGAGGCTTTGTATGTCGTCACATTGATAAAGAATTGGAAATCGAAAAAACAATCAACTTTTATTTAGTAGATTTTCACCCTTTTATGGGTTGTGTAGATAGTTATTTTTCGGGAACAAAAACGCAGTGCGAATTAAGAGCTATTGCTAATTCAGAAGTCATGGAATTTAATAAAAAGGACATTGATGCCTTAATAAGTCAAGACATTAGCTTATTTACATTCTATCATTCTTTGATTATACAATTTTTACAAGAAGAAAATGATATTAAATTGAAAATTATTTCTTATTCCTCCGAAAGGCTTTACAGTCACATAATGACTCATTGGCCCGAAATTATTCAACAAGTGCCTTCTAAATTTATTGCTGAATTTATGGGCATTTCGTCGGAGTGGTTGAGTAAATTAAAACATCGCATCTAACATTTCTTGAATTAGTTCAAGTGCATGCCCGAAAACCACTTTTACATTTGCACTGTTGATTTATACAGTAGACTAAATGACGCAAAAAAAGAATGTAGGCTATTCGCACGAAGATTTTAAAAAGTTGTACAGTAAATATTACGACGAAAACATGATTGCACTTTCACCACATGTTCAACTTGTTTTAGAAGGCACACCCTTTCCAGTAGGTGCTTTGCCCCGTTTTATAGAAGCCAATTATTTGGAAGAAGAGGGATATACCGATTTGGAAACATGTTATACCAACGAAACCGACGGGTCTATTCATGCAGCAATAATTACTGAAATGCCCGGTGTTACGCCAGAAATGTGGGATTGGTGGTTTGGTTGGCACGGTAGCCAAAACAGCCGCTTCAAATTATGGCATCCAACATCACACGTAAGTGCTGTTTGGGAAGATGGTGAAGATGATATTACTTATATTGGCAGAAATTCCGTTATTGAGGAGTACATTGTAGATAAATTTGTAGCAGCACTGATTCAATTTAAACATCCTACCGAGTTTGGATTTTCTATTGATGCAATTAAAGACCCTTCAAAAGCAGTTTATATTTGCGCAATAGTAGGGCATTCAAATTTTCCCATAAATTATGGTTATTTGGTGCATCAGGTTCGTGCGGTAGAAGGCGGTTCAGAAATGCGTTCTCGTTTTTGGCTAGGGGGTCAATATATTCATGCCAGAAAAGAATGCAAATTGACAGGTTTGACGTCTTCTTTTGTTCAAATAATGAAGATGATATCCCCAGATTTTGGCCGCAAAATGATCACCCACTGCGCTGAAGAAATGAATCATTTGGCGGCATTTTTACCAAAATTATATGTCGAAATGAACCAAACGGTTGAAAAAATAGATATAGATGGCACATCCATTGAACGTACCTACGAAGATTTTGAAATGACGGTCATGGATACGTTGGTCAATAAAACCGACACAGGTAATAGACCAAAGTGGATAGAAGCCAAGTCTGTAAAAGCTAGAAAAGCTGAACAAGAACGGAAAATTAAAGCGGCGGCGCAACGAAGTCAGAGCAAGAAAAAGTTTTCGACCTCCAACAAGTAATAATTTCGCCGATTTTGATGAAAAAACACCAACATCTACGAAAGTGCACAAATAAAAAAACCTCGACTCCATAAAAAAATTCTTAAAGAAAAGTTGATTGTTTAAAGCAGATTAATAACCGTATTAAAATATTACTTTTGCTAAAATTTTTAATTCAATGACAAAAGCATATATCATAGATGCCGTTCGTACGCCCATAGGGAAGTATGGAGGAAGTTTAAGCACCGTAAGACCTGATGATTTATTAGCACATGTAATTAAAGCCATTGTGCAACGTAATCCTTCTATTGATGTACATGCTATTGAAGATGTAATTGCAGGTTGTGCCAACCAAGCTGGTGAAGATAATAGAGATGTGGCCCGTATGGCGTTGTTGTTGGCTGGTTTGCCAATCACAGTGGGTGGCAACACCGTGAATCGTTTATGCGCTTCTGGCTTGCAAGCCATCATGGATAGTGCAAGAGGCATTATGTGTGGCGATGGCGAATTGATGATTGCTTGTGGTGTAGAAAGCATGACACGTGCACCTTTTGTGATGGGTAAAAGCGATGCGCCTTTTTCTCGTAAAGCAGAAATATTTGATACGACCATTGGATGGCGTTTTACGAATCCTGCTTTATCAAAATTGCATCATCCATTTAGCATGGGTGAAACAGCAGAGAATGTGGCAAAAAAATATACCGTTTCTCGTCAAGCTCAAGATGAGTTTGCTTATAATAGTCAATTAAAATATGAACAAGCCCACAAAGCCAATCGTTTTGATGATGAAATAATTCCTGTAGAAATTGATTTAGGAAAAGGGAAAACGATGACCTTCCAAAAAGATGAACATCCACGTTTAACGCCTGTTGAAAAATTAGCCGAATTGAAACCTGCTTTCACTAAAGATGGAAGTGTAACGGCTGCCAATGCCAGTGGTGTAAATGATGGTGCAGCTGCTATGTTATTAGCTTCAGAAGGTGCTGTGAAGAAATATGATTTGCAACCTATTGCAATAATTAAAGGGATGGCAATTGCAGGGGTTGACCCAAGCATTATGGGCATTGGGCCCGTTCCTGCTACTCAAAAAGCGTTGCAACGTGCTGGTTTAACAGTTGATGATATTGATTTATTTGAATTGAATGAAGCATTTGCCTCTCAAAGTATTGCTTGCATGAATGAACTAAAAATTGATCCCAGCAAAGTGAATGTAAATGGTGGTGCCATTGCATTAGGACATCCTTTGGGTTGCAGTGGAGTGAGAATTTCTACAACGCTATTGCATGAAATGAAAAAACAAAATGCGAAATATGGGGTTGCTACCATGTGCATTGGCGTAGGCCAAGGGGCCGCTGTGGTGTATGAATTATTATAAGAAATAAAATTTTAACCATAAAAAAAACACGAAGCTTTTACTTCGTGTTTTTTTATCTATTTTAAAGACTATGAGTTATTTTAATAAAGTAACATTGCCTGTGAAATTTTTACGAACCCCGTTTGCAAAAACGGCGTCAATCACATAAATAAATACACCTACTGGTTGTGTTTTATCATTGTATTTACCATCCCAGCCTCTGCCATTTAATTTATCAGTAGTATAAATTTTTTCGCCCCATCTGTTATAAATAGACATTCTGAAAACAGTTAAACCACTGCTTAATATTTCTCTTGGTAAAAAATAATCATTCAATCCATCTCCATTAGGAGAAAATGAATTTGGAATATTTAAGTAGCAATCTTGTAATACTTGCAACGAATCTGTAATGGCGCACTCTCCTGTTGGTGATGTTACTTTTAACCAATAGTAACCAGGTGTGTTTACTAAAATTGAATTGGTTGTTTCGCCAGTATTCCATAAATAAGTACCAGTTCCTGATGCCGTATTCGCTAGTAAAATAGAACCCGTTAAACCAGGGCAAATTGAGGTATCGGCTCCCAAATTAACAAAAGGAAAATCTTCAACAGTAATATTTTTAGGTGTTGTTTTAGGTAGACAATATTTATACGTTGTTGTTAACGTAACAGTGTAGTTTCCTGAATTTAACCAAGAATGTGATGGGCTATGCACATTCGTTAACGTACTTCCATCTGCAAAATCCCAAATGAAATTTTGATGGTGAACATCCATGGTATCAGA
Organism: Bacteroidota bacterium; assembly: GCA_947461985.1. Classification (GTDB taxonomy): domain Bacteria; phylum Bacteroidota; class Bacteroidia; order Chitinophagales; family Chitinophagaceae; genus OLB11. Next base: position 5,232 of record CANHNT010000127.1, read on the forward strand.
GAAATAAACTGGCTGTCCTAAACAAACTGAATTATCACTGAAATCAAAATCATTGTATGGAGTGTTTTCTATGAAGATATTTTTTGACATTGTGTCTTTACAACCAAGTGAGTCAGTAACGATTAATTGTGCTAAAAAATTACCAGCATTTTGATATAGATAATTTAAATTTGAAAATGTGCCTTTATTAATACTTGACCCATCTCCAAAATACCATAAATAATTTAAAAACCCTCCTGCTGGTGTGGAAGGAGACGCATCAAAAAATATACTGTCTCCTAAACAAGCAGCATCAATATTCGCTCCACTGCTCGCAAAGTAGGAAGCATTAATGGGGTGATTTAAATCAACTAATTTAGTCATCGTATCTTTACAACCATTGTCGGAAACAACCAACGTGATATTGTATACTCCTTGGTTCAAATAAACATGTGATGGTGGATTTTTTAATGTAGAATTTGTTCCATCCCCAAAATCCCAAAAATATTGCATATTACCTCCTGTCATCGAACTTGTTGAAAAATTAGTAACTTTTACAGTATCATCTACACAACCTAATTTTATTTTCGTATTAAAATTTGCATTCACACCTCCAGTAATCA
>CANHNT010000128.1 GCA_947461985.1 Bacteroidota bacterium
GTTAGCTCCATTAGTAACAGAAGAATGGGGCCATTTTAGAATGGTGTTATCGGAACTTAAAAAAAGAAATTTAACATTAGGCGTTCAGCGCAAAGATGAATATGTGGCCGCATTAATGTTACATGTAAAAAATGGGGGACACCCTATTGATCGTTTATTAGATCGATTGCTATCTTTTGCATTGATAGAAGCCAGAAGCTGTGAGCGTTTCAGGCTTTTAAGCGAAGGGCTTGAGGATGATTATTTAAAAGAATTTTATCGAAAATTTATGATTTCAGAAGCCGGTCATTATAGGATGTTTTTAGATTTAGCCAAAACATATTGTCCAGAAGAAAAAGTGCTAAACCGTTGGAAAGAATGGCTTTCCATTGAAATAGAAGTGTTGAAAAATTTGCCTATAAGAGGCGATAGAATGCATTGATAATGAATAAAGTGGTGTTTTTTGTTTATGGTATTTTAAATGTATAAATCATATCTGGAAATTAATCTTTTAAAACTATTTTCTAACTAAGCACTAAAAACTAAAAACTAAAAACTATTTTCGCAGTATGAATCCGAACAGAAAATTAATGACATTAGATGAATTCACTATTCATCAAACAAGACAATTTTCAAATGCTACAGGTGAGCTTTCTACTTTGTTGAGAGATATTTCCTTGGCTTGTAAAATGATTAATAAACAAGTAAATAAAGCTGGTTTAGGTGATGTTTTGGGAACGTATGGCGCTACGAATGTACAAGGTGAAGAGCAAATGAAGTTGGATGTTTATTCTGACCAAATGTTAATCAATGTGCTTCGAAACAGTGCGGAGTGTGCAGGTATTGCATCTGAAGAAAACGACGATTTTGTAGCTTTTGAAGATGAGTATTCGATGAATTCGAAATATGTGGTGATGTTTGACCCATTAGATGGCTCCTCTAATATTGATGTAAACGCCTCTATCGGTACTATATTTTGTATTTATAAAAGAGTCAGTCCATTGGGAACGCCCTGTGTTGAGGCTGATTTTTTACAACCTGGTTCAGCAATGAAAGCAGCAGGATATGTAATTTATGGTTCTAGCACGATGTTGGTTTATGCTACTAAATTGGGTGTTAATGGGTTTACCCTTGAGCCTAGCATTGGTGAGTTTTGCTTATCTCATCCTACGATGAAAGTAAAAGAAAATGGAAATATTTATTCAATCAATCAGGGGAATACCAACAAACTGAATGACAAATTAAAAGGTTATTTAAATTATTGCATGGATGAAGCATTTTCTCACCGATATATTGGAAGTATGGTTGCCGATTTGCATCGCACATTAATCAAAGGAGGTATTTTTATGTATCCAGCAGATTCAAAAAATAAATATGGGAAATTGAGGTTAATTTATGAATGTAATCCAATGACCTTTATTGTTGAAAAAGCAGGAGGTTTGGGCACAACGGGAACTGAAAATATTTTGGATGTAAAACCGCAAGAATTACATCAACGAGTTCCAATTTTCATTGGCTCTAAAAATATGGTGGAGAAAGCTGTGGAGATGATAAACTAAACGAATTAAAAAATAATTACAATAAAAAGGATAGGGTTTAACGCTATCCTTTTTTATTTATAAATACTTCGCTAATGATAACAATTTAAAAGCCCTCCATTTTTCTTGAAACTACATTCTAAAAATAAGGTTTGAAACATTATTTAGATATGAAAATTTTAAAAATAAAAACATTGTTTATTGACCGATAGCTTTGCATAATTAAATGTTTTTCAAGGGTGTTCAATCTAAAAATGGCAGCTAATCTTTCCACAAAAAAGGAAATAAAATGATGGATAAAGCAATTATCAAAACATCTAAACCAATTAAAATAAAATAAAAACTCCACCAACCTGTTACACTCATGGTTACAAATAAGGGTTTCGATAAATCGGAAATGACAATAATTTGTGGAACCACGATGGGAAATCCTAAAATGGCTATCAAGGCAGAATTGCCACCTGCTTTGCTGGCAATGGCAGAAAGCAATGTAAATAATAACGAAAGGCTAATGCCTCCAGTAATTACCATCAATAAAAACTTACCCAAATTAAGCACGGGATTGCCTAATAATAATGTGAACACAATAAGTGCGATTAAACTCATTCCAAGCATCAATACTACATTGTAAATTAATTTTGAAATAATGATGTCCCTCGGATTATGAATGGTGTAGTAATAAATATTTCTATTTTTACTTTCTTGTAAAAAACTTTTTGCCACCGCATTGACCGATACAAATAAAAGAATGATCCAAAATAACGAACTCCAAGTTTCTGCTTCCGGTTTTTCTTGCAACATATTAATCGTAAAAACGGCACTCACTAAATAAAGGAGCAGTCCGTACAACGAATATTTTTGTCGCCATTCCAACAAAAAATCTTTTTTCAATAAAATCCAAATATTCTTCATTTTTATTTAGTTGATGTCGGATGTCAGTTTTTAGGCAATGGTTTACCAGCCATCTAACATCTGTCATCAGACATCTATTTAATAATTACTTTCAAAATTTCTTCTAATTCCATTTCGCTGTGAACCAATAATTCACGAGGTTTACCACCGGTGCTCGACCCAACAATTCCAGCAGCTTCCATTTGATCCATAATTCTACCTGCTCTATTATATCCTAAATTAAATCGTCGTTGCAACATGGAGGTTGAGCCACTGTTTGTGCTAATAACCATTCTGGCACATTCAGCAAACATATTGTCTACTTCTTTTAAGGTTTTTTTAGACGCTCCGGCATTAAAATCTCCACCATCGGCGCCTTCATATTCGGGCAGGTCAAAAGCAGTTGGGTATCCTTGTTGATTGCCAATGAAATCTACAATACGTTCTACTTCAGGAGTGTCTACAAAAGCACATTGTATACGCACTAAATCATTTCCATTTAAAATCAACATATCACCACGGCCTATTAATTGATCCGCACCACCGGTATCCAAAATGGTTCTACTATCTACCTTTGCCGAAACTCTAAAGGCAACTCGACCTGGGAAGTTGGCTTTAATGGTTCCTGTAATAACGTTTACTGATGGACGTTGAGTAGCAATAATTAAATGAATTCCGATGGCTCTAGCTAATTGCGCTAAACGTGCAATTGGCAATTCTATTTCTTTGCCAGCAGTCATAATTAAATCGGCAAATTCATCGACCACCAACACTATAAAGGGTAAATATTGATGTCCTTTATTAGGATTTAATCTGCGTTGAATAAATTTCTCATTGTATTCTTTAATGTTTCTAACGCCAGCTTCTTTCAATAAATCGTAGCGATTATCCATCTCAATGCACAATGAATTGAGTGTATTAATTGCTTTTTTAGTATCCGTAATAATAGCATCTTCTTCATTCGGTAGCTTCGCTAAAAAGTGTTTTTCAATATGTTTGTAAACCGACAACTCAACTTTCTTAGGGTCAATCATAACAAACTTTAATTGGGAAGGATGTTTTTTGTACAACAACGAAACTAAAATGGTATTAATTCCTACCGATTTTCCTTGCCCTGTTGCACCAGCCATTAATAAGTGAGGCATGGTTGCTAAATCCACAATATAATTTTCATTGTCAATTTTTTTACCCAAAGCAATCGGCAAACTAAAATCGTTGTTTCTAAATTTGTCAGAATTGATTAAGGTACGCATCGAAACAATTTGTTTCTTAATATTGGGCACTTCAATACCAATAGTTCCTTTACCAGGTATAGGTGCAATAATTCGAATGCCTAAAGCAGATAAACTCAAGGCGATATCGTCTTCTAAGTTTCTAATTTTAGAAATACGAACACCTTCTGCCGGTACAATTTCATATAACGTGACGGTAGGTCCAACAGTAGCTGAAATTTTTGCAATTGCAATGCCAAAACTTTTTAAGGTGTTGATAATTTGATTTTTATTTTGCTCCAATTCATTTTTGTCTATCGAAATTTCTTCAACAGCTCTGTGTTCCAATAAATCCAATGTAGGAAATTTGTAATTTCGCAATTCCAATGAAGGGTCATAAGGTTCATTCGATGCAACTGAAACATGGTCATTTTTTAGGTCATCTTTTTCCTCTTCAATTTTTATCACTTCAAATGATAAATCTTCTGTAAATGGGATAGGAGTTGGTTCAATTTCATCAACAAATTCAGAGGGGTTATTTTCAATAATTAATTCATCATTCGGTGCTTGATGTTCTGCTTCTATTGGTTTTGCAGTAGGATTGTCAAATTCAATTTGAGTCGGGTTATTTATAGTTGTGTCATCAGCAAAAGGATCTTTTACCAGATACTCTTCTTCCACTTTTTCAATCTCTTTTTCTTTTAAAACATCACTGTCTATTATTAACTGACTTTTAATTTCAGTTGGTACTATATTTTCTACTTCCGACTCACTACTTTCAACATCTTTCTCAAACAACTGATGCCAAATAGGCAACTGAAAAATAGGATTAAATAATACAATTACTAATACTAAGGCCATCCCAATCATTAAAAAAAGCGTACCTGTTTCTCCAGCAATCGTATTTAACTTTGATATAATATCGTTTCCTAATGCACCTCCATAAGAAAATTCATGCGTTTCTTTGGGTAAAAAATAAGCAAGTACAGGGGATAAGAATAATATAAAAAAGCTATTGTAGAAAAAACTTTTCAAAGTAGAAAAAATTCGTTTGTGCAACATTAAATTTAATCCCCAAACGCTGAAAAAAATCGCAAATAAGAATGAGGGTATACCAAAACCATTGTAAATCATTTCATGTGCAAACCATGCGCCCAATCGGCCAGCTTTATTTAAAATTACATCGTGGCTTTTAAATAAAAAATGGTAGAGGCTGGTGTTATTAAAAACCTTGTCTTGGTCATCTTGCCAAGTAAAAACGTATGAAAAGAGAGCAACAAAAAAAAATAAAGAAAATAAAATGAACATTAAACCAACGATTTTCTTAATTCGTCCGTCTAAAACAGTAGACACAATCGATTGTGTATTTTGTTTTACCGAGTTCTTTTTAACCGCTTTGGATGATGTAGACTTTTTTGAAGAAACGCTTTTTGCCATAACATACAAACCTACATTAATTTGCTGAAAAATGGTAGAAGAAGGAAATTGAAAATAAAAAAAATTATTTTTTTTAGATTTAATATAAGTAAATAAAAAAATGTAAATTTGAATAATTAAAATAACCTTGTAAAAAAGAAATAAAAATAAATGAAAAGAATAATATTTGTAATGATTGCCATTTGTGCCATTTATGGAGCAAATGCACAGCTGACATCTGCAATTAGCAATTCATCTGCTACTTCTTTAGCTCAAATGATGGCTGGTCCTGGGGTTACCATAAGTAATGCAGGATTTTTTGGACAATGCGATTCAGCAATTTCAGCAGGTCAGTTTTATGCAACCCCTAACACGGTTTTTGGTTTAGATAGTGGAGTTGTATTATCATCTGGTAGAGTAACAACTTTAGGAACTGCTTTTGGAATAAACACTCCCTTAACATCCAGTCCAGGTACAACAGGTGCCGCAATTTTTGCCACAAATATTACAAATGGCAATTCGGATGCTGATTTAGTTACATTGGGTAGTAATGGAACAACTACAATTGCTATCAATGATGCTTGTGTTTTAGAATTTGATTTTATTCCATTAGGAGATACCGTAAAATTTGATTACGTTTTCGGCAGCGAAGAATATACTACTTTTAATTGTTCAATTAATGACATTTTTGGTTTTTTTATAAGTGGTCCAGGTATCACAGGAACCTATTCTGGTGCCTTAAATGCAAAAAACATTGCTTTAATACCAGGTACAAATTTACCTGTA
>CANHNT010000129.1 GCA_947461985.1 Bacteroidota bacterium
AGTACAAAAGCAGATGTATCATCTTCATGAGAATAAGTAAATACACCTACTCTATCGAATCTTATTTCTTCTAAAAAATCTTTCAAATCCTCAATATCTTCTTTCGTTTCTCCAGGAAAACCAACAATCAATGTCGTTCGCAAACAAATATCAGGGATCGCCTTTCGGATGTCTTTTATTAAATCCATCATTTCCTGACGAGTTATTTGACGTTTCATTGCTTTCAACATATTATCTGAAACATGTTGCAATGGCATATCTAAATAGTTGCATATTTTAGGTTGTGATTTGATCACGTCTAAAATGTCCATCGGAAATTTATGAGGATAAGCATAATGCAAACGAATCCATTCAATTCCTTCAATAGCACACAATTCGTTCAGTAATTTTCCTAAAGCACGCTCTTTATATAAATCCAATCCATAATAAGTCAGCTCTTGTGCAATGAGCATTATTTCCTTCACTCCTTTTTTTACTAATCCATTGGCTTCTGTAATTAAATCTTCTATCGATTTAGATACATGTTTACCCCTCATTAATGGAATAGCACAAAAAGAACACGTTCTGTTACATCCTTCTGAAATTTTCAAATACGCATAGTGACTGGGTGTGCTCAACAATCTTTCACCAACTAATTCAGCTTTATAATCCGCTTCAAATGCTTTTAAAATATTAGGCAATTCCATGGTTCCGAACCAGGCATCTACTCCAGGAATTTCTGTTTCTAAATCCCCTTTGTATCGTTCACTCAAACAACCTGTAACGTATACTTTTTCAAGATGCCCTTCTTCCTTTAACGCCACATGTTCCAAAATAGTATTAATACTTTCTTCTTTGGCTTTATCAATAAATCCACAGGTATTAATGATAGAGATATTATAATCTGGTTTTTCAGATTCATGTTTTACCTCAATGCCATTGGCTAACAGTTGACCGCTTAACACCTCACTATCCACCATGTTTTTAGAGCATCCCAATGTGGTAATGTTCACAACGTCTTTATGTAATTTTTTAGTTTTCAATTTATTTTATTTTCTTTTTGGGATTTCTTTTTTGATGAAATACACTATGAATAATAATTAACTTTTTTAACTCATCAATTGAATAAACAATTGTAAATAGAAATTTTCTTAAATAAAATTCATAAAAATGAGCGTATTCGTTTTTCCAAATTTTGGGAGATTGACATATTTTAAGAAGAGCAATATCTATTTCTTGGACAAAATTTTCAGCAGAAACAATACTTCTTTTTGAATACCAAATAATTGAATCTTCATATTCTACTTGTGATTTTTTTTTGAAAAATATAAGAATGCAAAATTATTTTTTTAAGGAATTTAATATTTTTTTTACTCTTGCTTTGCTTTCTTTTTCGGAAAAAGCAAGCTCAATATTTGAATTATATTCGTTATATCGTGCATTCATTTCCGTTTTAAAATCATCAGTCCAAATAGTATTTTCTGCTTTAATTTCATTTTCAACCATTGTAAAAATAGCTTTTACTTTTTTATCATTCACAATTTCTAAATAGTTATGTAATTGCTGCCTAATCATTCGTGTAGTCATAAAAATAAACTAGATTTTATAAATCATTTTATTACAAATATAAATTATTATGTTTTCCTACTTGAATATTTCTTTTAAATCTATCACTAAACCTTTAAATAAAACACTTTCAATGGTATCATCATCAAAATAAATTTTCTTCAAATGGTATTTTTTTGCCTTTAACACATAAAGCATAATATTTTTTTCTAAAGGGTTTGCAATCCAATATTCACGAACACCATTTTCTTCATAGAGTTCGTGTTTTGTTTTCATTTCTTTTTTTGAGTTACCAGGACTCACAATTTCTATAATTAAATCGGGTGCACCTATACATCCTCTTTCATCTAATTTTTTCTCATCACAAATCACACAAATATCGGGTTGAACTACTGTAACTACTTGTTGATTATTTTTAGATTTTTTAGAATCAATTAAACGTACGTCAAAAGGAGCAGCAAATAATTTACAAGTAGACTTTTTTAAATAGCTGTAGATTTCACCTTGAAAAACGCTTGAAATAGATTGATGCCCAGTACTTGGTGCTGGGCTCATTTTACTAATCCAACCTCTAATGAGTTCAACACGCTCTTTAAACTGCCATGTTAAATAATCGGCATAAGAATATTGCTTTGTTAAATCTAATTGGCTAAATTTTGTAATTGGTTTCATATTACAAATTTAATTATTTTAAACTAAACAAACTATCTACAAATTCATGCTTATTAAACACTTGTAAATCTTTCATTTGTTCGCCAACACCAATATATTTGACAGGTATTTTAAATTGATGCGCAATGGCTAAAACCACTCCACCTTTAGCAGTACCATCTAATTTTGTAATTGCAATAGACGTAACATCTGTTGCAGCCGTAAATTGTTTGGCTTGTTCAATCGCATTTTGACCTGTACTTCCATCTAAAACCAACAAAACCTCATGAGGTGCATCGGGAATTACTTTTTGAATTACACGTTTAATTTTTGTCAACTCATCCATCAAATAGCCTTTGTTGTGTAAACGTCCTGCTGTATCAATGATTAACACATCTGCTCCTTTTGCCACTGCGCTGTTTACAGCATCAAATGCTACGGATGCTGGGTCACTTCCCATTTCTTTTTTCACAATATCGACTCCTACTCGTTCGCTCCAAATAGTTAATTGATCAACGGCTGCAGCTCTAAATGTATCGGCTGCACCTAAAACAACTTTTTTGCCAGCATTTTTAAAATTGTAAGCCAATTTTCCGATAGTCGTTGTTTTCCCGACTCCATTAACGCCTACTACTAATATCACGTAGGGTTTTTTATCGGCTGGCAAATCAAAATTTTGATATTCTAAAGTAGGTGCATCGGTTAACACATTCACCATTTCTTCTTGAAGAATTCTATTTAAATCACTGGTACCTATATACTTATCTTGTGCAACTCTGTCTTCAATGCGTTTGATGATTTCTACCGTTGTACCAACCCCTACATCCGACATGATTAATGCATCTTCCAATTCATCTAAAACATCCGCATCAACTGTTGATTTACCTGCAACTGCTTTGGTTATTTTTGAAAAAAAACTTTCTTTGGTTTTTTCTAAACCTTTGTCAAGCGTTTCCTTTGCTTCTTCTTGTACTTTGTTTCGTTTAAATAACTTATCGAATAAACCCATTTTATTTTAATTTGATAATTTGCTGATTTGTTAATTTGATAATTAATACAAAATCATAAATTTTAGGCAAATGTACAAAAAAAGTTGATTGAAATTCTTGCTGTTGAAGAGTGCGACGCAATTGCGATGAAAATGATTGAATCGTTGATATCAAAAAAAATTATTCATTTTTACCTGCTAGCAAATACAAAATGGCCATCCGAATGGCTACCCCATTTTCAACTTGATTTAATATAATGGAATGATGACTATCTGCTGCGTCTGAGCTCAATTCCACTCCTCGGTTGATTGGGCCAGGATGCATTAGCGTAATCTCTTTTTTAAGACTATCCAGCATTTTTTTATTGACTCCATAATATAGTGAGTATTCTCTTAAAGAAGAAAACAATGGGGTGTTTTGACGCTCTAATTGAATGCGAAGAATATTGGCTACATCGCACCACTCCAAAGCTTCTTGAATATTATAGGTAACATGTACGCCCAATGAATCGATGTGTTTTGGAATCAAGGTTGGAGGGCCAGCTACGGTGATTTCGGCACCTAATTTTTTCAAGCAATAAATATTAGACAATGCTACCCTTGAGTGCATAATATCGCCACAAATAGCAATTTTTTTGCCTTGAAAACTTTTATGTTGCTCTCTGATAGAATACGCATCTAACAAGGCTTGTGTTGGATGTTCGTTGGTTCCGTCGCCAGCATTAATAATGGCTGCATCAATATGATTGGCTAAAAAATGGGGCGCACCACTTACATTGTGTCGCATAACCACCATATCAACCTTCATGGAAAGTATGTTTTTTGCAGTATCTATTAATGTTTCGCCTTTAGACACACTGGAGCTGCTGGTAGCAAAATTAATCGTATCCGCACCCAATCTTTTTTCGGCTAGCTCAAATGATATCCGCGTTCGGGTAGAATTTTCATAAAACAAATTAACGATGGTTGTATCTCGGAGCGAAGGAACTTTTTTGATAGGACGGTTTAAAACAGCTTTGAAATTATCGGCAGTTTGAAAAATAAGTTCAATATCTTGTTTGGTTAAGTTTTTTATTCCAAGAAGATGTTTTGTGCTTAATGCCATATGATTCGTTTTTCCTGTTTATTTATTTTCGTTTAAAAGAATGACTTCATCTTTTTTATCCTTTTCATTCCAAAAAACTTTTACTTTTTGGCTAACAATGGAGTCAATTACTAAACCTACATAATCGGCTTGAATGGGTAGTTGACGACTATATCGTCTATCAATTAATGTCACCAACTCAACTTTTTGAGGTCGTCCAAAATCTAAAATGGCATCCATTGCGCTTCTGATTGTTCTGCCAGTAAAAAGCACATCATCTATTAAAATCACTTGTTTATTTTCAATAGAAAAATTAATTTCAGTTTGATTTGGAATATGCAATTCTTTCGCAAAATCATCTCGGTAAAAAGTGATATCTAACTTACCATAATTAATTTTCTGTCCAATTATTTTTTCAATATAGGGCACCATTCTATCTGATAAATAAATACCTCTAGGCTGTATGCCAATAATAACAGAATTTGCAAAGTCGTTGTGATTTTCTATTAATTGATGAGCCAAACGTTCAATGACGATATTAAATTTACGTTTGTCAAGAATAGTTTTCAATGAAATAATAGTTTAGGCAAATATATATAAAAAAGCTTGTTCACAAAATATTGAATTGGCAATATTCCAAATGAAATAAGTTAATATTGTATTTTGTATACTATTTCAACACGAAAAATATCTTAGAATCTATTCATGCAACAATTATTAAAATATTTAATCAAAAAATTACCCATTGCGTTTACCAAAAATCAACAATATGATAATCAAACTAAAAAAGTAATAAATAAAATATGTAACATCAATAGCTCATTTATTGACATTGGTTGCCACAAAGGGGAAGTTTTAGATATTGTGCTCAAAAAATCTCCAAATGGAAATCATTATGGATTTGAACCTATCCCTGATTTGTTTAAAAAATTACAAAAAAAATATAAAGGACAGTCCTGTAAATTTTTCGACATCGCATTGAGCAATTGTGTTGGCGAAACTAAATTTAATTATGTTGTTTCTAATCCTGCATACAGTGGTTTAATTAAAAGAAGTTATGATAAAAAAAATGAAGTGGATGAACAAATATTAGTTAATACGAACAAACTTGATCATTTAATTCCAATCGAATCAAATATATCTTTAATTAAAATTGATGTTGAAGGGGGTGAATTGCAAGTATTAGAAGGAGGAGTTGAAACAATAAAACGTTGCAAACCACACATTATTTTTGAACATGGTTTAGGCGCATCTGAATTTTATGATTCTACACCTGATAAAGTATTTAAATTACTAACTTCTTGCGGATTAAAAATTTCTACAATGAAAAATTGGTTGGCGAATAAACCAGCTTTTACTTTAGCAGAATTTGAGAAACAATATTTTGACAAACTCAATTATTATTTTATTGCCTACCCTTAATTAAAAGTTTCAATTATTACATTCTCTACTAAAAATTCTCCTTGATTATTTTCAGTTTGTTCAAAATAAGCTATAATTGAATCATATTCTTCAAAGGTTTTTTTTATGTCAATGTAAATTTGAA